>NZ_JACGUX010000048.1:0-955 GCF_014076915.1 Colwellia sp. MB02u-14 | reverse complement strand
AACGAAGACGCCCTACAACGAATCAAAATATTTAGAAGCATTAAAACGAAGAGGATCGCCACTGTTAAAATTTGCAATAAATAGCTAAATTTTACTAGTTGTCCACCTCAGGGCGTGTTGTTAGCTAACTTTTATCCGCGAGTGATAGAGAATATAACTGAATTTATTTTCCAACCTTTCTCTGTATTAACAAGTAACCAACTCTCTTTACCCCAATTTTTTCTTACCTCACCGTCATAAAACTCATAATCAAAATATATCGTTGCTACTTCACCATCATGTAGAATTTTTATATTTTCGAATGTTTCTTTAGGCGCTTTAACGCGAGAAATAATACCGTCGATGAATTTTTCAGGATCACTTTGGAAATTCTTCCTAGGCATCCTAGCTTGTTCACCTTTTGCTATTGCGGCGTCTGCTCTACTTTTAGCTGCCTTAAAATTATTACTAGATGAAACACCAACCCAAGAGACTGTCCCTTCGTAAAACAAATCAAGAAATTTAGATTTATCTTTAGTTGTAATTGCGCTATCAAAATCTTTAATTATTTTATGCAAGGGTTCATTATCTGAACTCGTGTTTGCAAAAGAAGTATGTGTGAACAATATAATAGATACTACCAATATAAACTTTTTCATGACTCTTCCCTGTTGATGATTGATGTAGTTAGCTAACGCCACATTAAGCGGCAAAAAATTGTTGGCTAAAATGTTGAACGAAGTGAAAAAAGCCAACTGTTTTTTGTCCGTTTGAATGCCTTGTTATGCCATTTTTACATTACCACAAACAGCACAATTTATATAAATATTAGCGACATAAAATGCACATTAAAAAAACTCACAGCATTGCGACACACTAAACCGTGAATTTTGAGCCACTAATGAAAAGTGAATTTATCACTTACCTACTTTGGCGAAAAACTATTTAACCAAAAACTGAAATAGATTTAATTACG
>NZ_JACGUX010000047.1:0-181816 GCF_014076915.1 Colwellia sp. MB02u-14 | reverse complement strand
GGCGTGATGGTTACATGTGGCGTGATGGTTACATGTGGCGTGATAGCATAAATGATGCTGCTAATATTGATGTTAACGTTTGGGTTGAAGACTAAATTAACCTTACACTTTAAACTTTAATATTTATTTAGAAATAAAATTATGGAACCAATAACTTATTGAATAACATAGTGAGGGTATTTATTAAGCTAATATTAAAATTCAGGTTTTCGCTTAAGTGTGACCTGAATTTATTACTAATTGCCTCACTATTTTTTACTACTCATCTTTACGCTAGCCAAGTTTTAGCAAACAATAACAATATTCGTTTTCAAAAATATTCCCTAAAACAAGGTTTATCTCAACAAGCTGTCTTTTCTATTCTACAAGACCGTCAAGGTTTTATGTGGTTTGCTACTCAGGAAGGTTTAAACCGTTTTGATGGTTATCAATTTCGCGTTTTTAGTCATGAAGCCAACGATAGTAATTCCTTATCTCATGACGCTATTTACACTATGTTTGAGGATCATAATGGTTTATTGTGGTTAGGTACTGATGGCGGTGGTTTAAATCGTTTTGACCCTATATCAGAGACATTTGAACATTTTAGTAAAAAATCTCATAACCTCAGTAGCGATAGAATTAATGTGATTTTTGAAGATAAAGATCACATTCTTTGGATAGGTACAGACGGTGGCGGATTAAATAGGTTTGATCCAACAACTGAAGTATTTCAATCCTTTTTACATGATACAAACAGCAAAGTAACGCTAAATCATAATAATGTTCGTTCTATTCACCAAGGCAAGCAAGGACAATTGTGGTTAGGTACAGATAAAGGCATAAATATATTTGATATTAATACACTGACTTTTACCAATTTTACATTAAAAGATAATATCTCAATAAAGCTGCATGATTACAGTATTAGAAGCTTATTCGTTGATGAACAACAAAGAGTATGGATAGGCACCTATCGCAATGGTTTAATCACCATTGATCAGCAAAATAATGTTACTCAGTATAAGTCTCAAAATGAAGATAAAACAAGCGTGTGTGCTAATACCATACATGATATTTTTCAGGACAATATTGATAATATTTGGCTGGCAACCGACAATGGCCTATGTCTTTGGCAACCCGCAAGTGATAATTTTACGCAATTTCGTCACGATGTTAAAGACTTATACAGCCTAGGTGATAACCGCACAAGAACATTATATCAAGACAATGGTGGTGTACTTTGGCTTGGTACCTTTGGAGGAATAAATAAATGGAGCCCCTCTGACTTTTCTCATTACCGTCAAACCCCCAACAATAAGAATAGCCTATCGAGTAACATCATTACGGCATTTAGTGAGCGTAACAATGGTGATGTTTGGGTAGGCAGTTATGATGGCCTTAATTTATTTAATCCACAAAAAAATACTTTTACCAGATTTAAAGTTGATGAGAGCGCTGCTTCAAGTTTGAGTGACAACCGTATTATGTCTCTTCACAGCGATGCTGATGACTCGCTATGGATTGGCACCCGTGGTAAAGGCCTTGACCACTATAATCCTAAAACAAACTTATTTACTCACTACACCCACAACGAGAAAGAAATAACGAGTTTAAGTGCAAATGGCGTCACTGACATATATCAAGATAATCAAGGGGTATTATGGGTAGCAACATATACCAGTGGTTTAAACCGCTTTGAACCAGCAACAAAAACTTTCAAACACTTTCGTCATGATGTCAACGATGATAAAAGTCTCAGTACCGACCGAATTTTGTCTATACATCAGGGTAAAAATAATACTTTATGGTTAGGAACAGAGGGTGGAGGTTTAAACCTATTTGATCCTAAAACAGAAACTGTCACTCAATATCTTCATAATAGTAAAGACCCTGATAGTTTAAGTAATAATGTTGCTTGGTCAATACTAGAAGATCCCCAAGGCGATTTATGGGTAGGTACATGGGGAGGTGGTTTGAATCGTTGGGCTGCTGCAGATCGAAAAACAGGTAAGGTGCGCTTTAAACACTATGGAAAGAAACAAGGATTACTCAGTAATGTGATTTACGGTATTGTTGCAGATGGTCAAGGTTTTATATGGCTAAGCACTAACCGTGGTTTAACTCGATTAGACCCACAAACAGAACAACTGAAACAATATGATGTTTCTCATGGCTTACAAGAGAATGAGTTTAATCATAACGCAGCAATGAATAGTCGCCATGGGCAGCTATTTTTTGGTGGTTCTAATGGCTTTAACATGTTTACTCCTGCTGAAATTAAAGAGAATAACAATCAACTGCCCGTATTGTTAACCGGTTTATTGAAAATTAATAAAAAAACCAAATTTGGAGATGCTGTAGCAGGGCTTAACAATATAATATTTGATTACAAAGACTACGTAATAGCGTTTGAATTTGCAGGTTTAGATTACACCGCACCAGAAAAAAACAACTATAAATATAAATTAGAAGGCTTTGACCAAGACTGGATCGAAATAGGTAAAGTTCATCGAACTACGTTTACCAACCTCCCTGCGGGCGATTATATTTTTCGGGTAAAAGGCGCTAATAATGATGGTATTTGGAGCGAAAAATCCTTAGCACTGAATATCAAAGTGACACCTGCACCGTGGGAGTCATGGTGGGCTTATAGCTTATACATACTGTTTGTCATTATGATCTTCTTTTTCTATATTCGTGCCTATAAAACCAAATTACACCAAAAAGCTGAATATAGTCGACATTTAGAAAAACAAGTTATACTAAGAACAACTGAACTCACCACCGCTAATCATGCACTTGAAATATCCCAAAAAGCAGCACAGGCAGGAAATCGTGCCAAGGGAGCTTTTATTTCCACCATGAGCCACGAATTACGGACGCCAATGACCTCAATTTTAGGATTTGCCGAAAGCATTTTACAAGATCCTATTGAACCTGAGGAAGAGCATAGAAGGATCAATAAAATCATCAGCAATGGTAATTACTTACTGCAACTAATGAACAATGTTTTAGATATTTCTAAAATTGAAGTTAATTGTTTAGATTTAGAAAATATTGCGGTATCGCCTGTAGAAATAATGCAAGAGTTGGAAGAACTCATTGGGCAACGAGCAACTGAAAAAAAACTGAATTTAACCATTAATTACCTACTACCTATTCCTGGCGTAATCCAAAGTGATCCGACAAGATTAAAGCAAATATTACTTAATTTATGTGGTAACGCGATAAAATTTACTGAAAAAGGTGGGATCACAATAAATATTTCCGCCGATCAGCAGACTAATTTGTTATCTTTCTCTGTTGTTGATACCGGAATAGGTATACCTGAGAATAAGATAGCGTCAGTTTTTGAAGAGTTTACCCAAGTTGACTCATCTACCACTCGTAAGTTTGGTGGTACTGGTTTAGGTTTAAGTATTTCTAAGGAGTTAACCCAAGCGATGGGCGGAGAAATGCACCTCACTAGCCAGGAAGGTATTGGCAGTCAATTTTCATTTAGTATTGGTATGGGAGCGGTTCAAGTGCTGCAATGGCTGAACGAACACTCAGCTATTGATAAAATAAAACATAAGCATAATGCCAAAGAATATAAAATTCCCACGCTTACAGGGAATATTTTATTGGCTGAAGATTGGCCTGATAACCAAGAGTTGATCCGCCTGTATGTTGAACGTACTGGCGCTAAAGTGACCTTAGTAGAAAATGGTCAATTAGCGGTAGAAGTGGCACTGAGTAATGACTTTGATATGGTCTTAATGGATGTACAAATGCCAGAAGTTGATGGTATTGAAGCAACTAAAATACTACGTGCTACTGGATTTTCTAAGCCAATAATCGCATTAACAGCAAATATTTCTAATAACGATATTGAACTTTACCTAAAATCTGGTTTTAGTGGGCATTTAAAAAAACCGATAGAAATCCAGACTTTTTATCAAACCTTAGCAAACATATTACCTACCGCATCAATAGATCTTGAACCGTCAGTAGCAAAAAATATTAAGCAGGTAGAACAACAACAAGTTTTAATCAATACTTTCATTGAAGGCTTGCCAACAATATTAGCTGAAATTCAACAGATGGCAGAAGAAAAAAATTGGTTAAAACTACAAAACTTGTTACATAATTTAAAAGGTTTAGGGGGATCTTTTGGCTTTCCTGAAGTTAGTCAGCAAGCAGATATACTTTATCAATCTTTGCTAACGAAGAAATATAGCCTCATTATTATCCAATTAGATACATTACAGCAAATAACAACTAAAATAACTGATGAAATTAATTTATAATTACCTAGTAAATTCCCGTTAAGCTTTTCCACATATATTCCAAAAAAGAGGTCATATGCCTGATAGAAAATTAAACATCTTGGTTGCCGATGATGAACCTTTGATGTTGAGCCTACTGAGTGAATATTTAACAACTTATGGTAATCATAATGTGATACAAGCATGTAATGGAAAAAAAGCCTTGCAGTTATTTAATACGAATAAAGGTAATATAGATGTTACTTTTCTTGATATTGAAATGCCATATATTAATGGTTTAAAAGTGCTACAAGCCATTCATAGCATCGAACCTTCAGCTTATGTAGTAATTATTAGTGGTTTGGGCAATTTACATAATGTGAAAACAGCGATTTCCGCTGGCGTTAACGGTTTTATTGTCAAACCCTATACTTATGAAAAAGTTGCTGAAGCACTAAATAATTATCTTCATGCTTACTGTACAGAATAATAATATCATCAGTTTTACAATTTACATGAGAGCCAAGTCAGGATTAGCCATTATCAAACTCTCAACTCATATCGAACTTCAGCAGACCAGTGAATTTATCTGAAAGGCGTTTTAGATAAACTACTCATTTTTCATAGTAGACAATAATATTGATGGCTGAAAATCCAAAAAAACGACCTGGAATACGATACCAACCGATTTGACTGGAAAGGAATTCAATGAATTTTTCTTACATATTTCTGACTATGAAGTTGTTACACCTGAAGAGGAAACTGCTGAACCTATCATTACAGATATTAAGTATGGCAGTGTCATTAGGTTCATTCACGAACACACAGGAGATAAAAAAGTACAATTTAATATTTGGTGAACTTATTACGCATGGCTATAATATTGATAAATATGCATTTAAATGGTTATATTCAATTATATCCACCTCTTCCTTCATTGTTTTATCATTAATAATTTACACGAATCATATGGTAGATAAAGCCATTATTTTTAGTATCCCTTTAAAACAAATTGCATTAGTTGTTTTCTTATTATTGTTAACGTTTAACTCTTTATTTTTTGTTACTTAAACTTGGGTAAAATCCGTGCATTTGCGTATGCTAAGAGATTAATAGCTGCTTGTGACCGAATAAACTAAATAAAATGTATTGTGTCATGATGAAGTTTTTCATACCAAATCATCACATACATTTAGCACTATCGCCTTTGGGGCAGAAGATAGTTAACTTAACTGCCCGTGTACGCTATTGCTAAAAATTTTATTCATTGTTGTATGACCACTTAGTCGGATCCAATGCCACTAACTCAGGCATTTAACATAGCCTTTATTGTCTCTATAAATCTTATAAACCTAATTCCTAAAACAACCAATCATATCGGCAATTTCTTGTTTAGTTAAATTAGTATTTTCATCATCAACGAGTTCAACAATACGTTTACGGTCTTTATCAGGGATCTGGCGAGGTTTGCCAAACTTAACACCTTTTGCTCTTACTCGCTCAAGTCCTTTCTGAACTCGCTCATTGATAATGTCTTTCTCAAATTCAGCCAATGCACCTAACATGCTAAACATAAGTTTTCCGTTACTGCTTGAAGTATCAACTGCTTGATTAAGAACATTAAGAGTAGCACCTTTCGCTTCAATCATATCAACCAACTTGTGCAAGTCAGTTAATGATCTTGCAAGACGGTCTAACTTTGTAATGACAATACTATCCCCTTACCTTAAATAATCAATTGCACTATGTAACTATAGACGATCACTTTTAACGCTACTCAGTTTTTCCTTAAATATTTTCTCATAACCTTTAAGTTATTCTAGTTGATTATCTAAGTTTTGATTTTGAGTTGAACAGCGAGCATAAGCAATTTTAATACTGTACCTTTATCCCCAGGAGTTAGATTACAAACTTAAAATTAGGATAAAGGTTACACTTAATCGAGGTGATCATGCAAAAATACGGTTGGTAAAACACTGTAACCTAAACTGTAGTATTGATTACAGTGCTAGAGGTTGCCAGTTAGGAGACTAAGCAATCAATCTACCTATTCAAATAATCTGATATAATGTAAGAGTAAAAATGGTGAAACTGTTTAGGGCGCTAATGCCACATTTGAGGCATTTGTGAATAGACATCACTAGTGTAATTTCTAGACATAAAATGAGATTGAGACGTTTTATTTAATATTCACTATTGCCACAAAGCTGTCTAAATTTACGAGTAAAAACACCCCTGTTTATGTTCACTTTGATACGAAGCCAGACATTTCTTGTCTGCCAGCTAAGAAGCGCAGTTCCCAATTTCGGTCACTGGCTTTTTGGTTTTCTAAGCTGCAATATTGACCGTAAAGTGCGGATTAGAGACGTTCTAGCTAGCTTTTTTCTGATTCTATAATTAATCTATACAAGTGACAAATATCACTTAACACTCAGACCGAGGAACGCATTACACCAGCCGAAAGTTTAGGCAACGACTGTGGCGTTATCAAATCACACAAAGCATCAGCCGCCGCGGAAATTGTTGGGATAATGCCACAATGGAACGATATTTTAGAAGTTTAAAAACGCAATGGATACCTTTGATAGGGTATAAGAATTTTAATGAAGCCAAACAAGCAATCATTAATTACATCATGGATTATTACAATAAGACCCGGCCACATACGTATAACGGTGGAATAAGCCCAAATGAATCAGAAAGAAGAGATGAGTTAAGCTACAACACTGTGGCCAATATTACATGACCACTTCAGTTAAGTAAGTTTATGGGGGGAGCAATGACCTGTTACTCAAACCCATCTTTAAAAGATTTTCTTAAATCTAGAAATAAACACTAGGTTATCTTAATCATTACATAATATTTCAAGTTGATATTAATAACCTTTAACGCCAGCGTTATCACCATGTAGCTAACCGTGTAAAATTTCTTGAGCTTAAGCTGATATAAGTACAAAAAAAGCCCCTACATTACTGCAGAGGCTTTTTCTTGAATTAGTCGAGTTGACCGTATAAGCCGGGTTTTGTATCTCTTTCGAAAAAGAGTGACAATCATTCGTCTAGGCCTTAAATCGCTCTAAGGCTCAAGCAACCTACCCGGTTTCCACGCGAACCACGCTTATACTATTTAAACTTACGCTCGAACAGTCATGAAACCCTATTTGGTCTTGCTCCGGGTGGAGTTTACCCTGCAATTACTGTTACCAGCAATCCGGTGCGCTCTTACCGCACCCTTTCAGCCTTACCTGTGAAGTTCCTAAGAACAACCATCGGCGGTCTTCTCTCTGCTGCACTTGTCGTCGGCTCACGCCGCCCAGGCGTTACCTGGCACCCTGCTCATTGGAGCCCGGACTTTCCTCCCCTCTATCTATATATCTTCAGTTTGCACATCTGATACTTTGATAAAGCAGCGATTGTCTGGTCAACTCGCCGCGCATTTTACCTGAATTTTTACCGATAGCCAATTGATAATATATTTAGTTTACGTTGTTTAATTCATGTATCGTGAATTACTTCAGCGAGAGTACTATTTCATATAACGCATTTTTCTTCACGCCATAAATTTCAGCGGTAATGGCACAGGCTTTCTTAGGTTTCATTTCTTCTAACAATAACTTAAGTGTGTCAATAGCCTTTGCAGGAATTGCGTTTGTGTCTATTTTATTACCTTCAATAATTAAAACCATTTCACCTTTTAATTGATTGGGATCTTCTTTTAACCACGCTAATAAGTTACACGCTGTATCTGAGTGAATGGTCTCAAACGTTTTAGTTAACTCACGAGAAATAACAACATGGCGTTCACCCCCTAACACTTTTACAATGTCTTCAACGGTATCAATCGCTCGACGTGGTGCATCATAGAAAACCATAGTGCGTGGTTCTTCTAGTAAGTTCGCTAACGTTGCTTGTCTAGCGCCTGATTTTGAAGGAAGAAAACCTTCAAATGAAAAGCGGTCTGTGGGTAAACCCGCAACTGAAAGCGCAGCTATTGCTGCACAAGCACCAGGTATAGGAGAAACAGGTAAATTAAGTTGGCGGCAATGACGCACCAAGTGAAAGCCAGGATCACTGATCAATGGCGTACCGGCATCTGAAACCAGCGCAATGCTTTTCCCTTCTTGTAAAAGTGTTGCAACATAATCTTGGCGTTGGCGTTCATTGTGGTCATGCAATGATAATGTTTTATTTTTTATAGAATACGTCGATAATAATCTTTGAGTATGGCGAGTATCTTCACAGGCAATAATATCCACATGCGTTAACACATCAAGTGCGCGTTGACTGATGTCGGTTAAATTCCCGATCGGTGTGGCGACAATGTAAAGCGTGCCTGATTCTACAAATACTGACGACATAATGAATACTTAAGTTGAGACTGATGAAGATGAAGTTTATTATAAAGCTAACTAATAAAGTACGGATTTATCACTGGTGAGCCAAACTAATTTTTTGTTTTCAAATAAAAGCACTTTTTATCGCATAACTTCTCTTTGTTTTGTGGTTTTACTAACCGCTACATTGACGACGAGTTGTAGTACATCGAAAAAAGCAACCACCAAACAAGTAGCAGATGCTCCATTTAAAAAATCTCTGGAAACTTCTGATGATAAAATAACGGCACAACAACTCCTGTTGTCTGCACAAACACAAGCATCAGATCAAGCGATCGCTACGTTAACCCAAGCAAGTGAAAAGCTTATAAATGAAGGTAGTTTTGAACAAGCGTTATGGTTATCACAGCAACTTGTTCAATTAACACAAAGCGAAGCACTTAAATATCGCTTAGCGTTAGTCAGTGCAAATGGTTTCCTTAAAATAAGCGAAGTGGCATTAGCTTTTAAGCAGCTAGAAATTGCTGAACAATTTTCAGCAAAAAATGGCATTATGCATCACGAAGACTACTACAACTTGTTTGCTGAGGTTCAAAAACGTCGAGCCCTAGAAATTAGCTCGATCAATGCGAAGCTGCATTGGTTTGCTATTAGCCCTAGCACCAATAACAATGATATTCATTCACTATGGCAAGCATTGAGTGTGCTGTCTACTTGGCAACTCGACCAATTATCGGACTTAAACCCACCTCATATTGAAGGTTGGCAGCAGCTGTTAACTTATGCACATAAATTTGGTGGTGACATTGACCGTTTTGATCGTTACTTAACCCAGTGGCAACGAGATTTTTCAGCCCACCCTGCGCAAGCCATCATCAAAAGCTTAAGGGCTGGCAAATTAGCCACTAAGCAAGTTATTCAAAATATCGCTATTATTTTACCTTTGTCAGGTAAACAAGCAGTTGCAGGAAAAGCAGCCCAACAAGGTATTCTAGCGGCTTATAATAATATACCTTATAAAAACTTAAGCTTTATTGATACTGATACGCTCGATTGGTCGCTCTTAAATGAACGGCTCATCACCTTAGATAGCCATTTTGTTATCGGTCCATTGCTTAAAGAAAATGTTGACAAGTATCTCGCTCTGCATGAAATATTAATCCCCAGTTTATTACTGAACACCCCTGAAAATGTATCACTTAATACTGAACAATTTATACTGTCAATGCGCCCAGAAGACGAAGCTTTCCAAGCAGCAACCACACTAAGCCGTAAAAATTATCGTGCGCCGGTGCTACTAAGTCATCGAGATACGGCCAGTCAGAGAATTGCTCAAGCATTTACCCAACAGTGGCAACTTCTCAATGGTTATTTACCTGAAGTCGTTTATTTCGAAAAAGGTAAAAAAATGCAAGAGCAATTAAAGGCAAGTTTAGAAGTTGATCTAAGCCAAGCTCGCATTAAAGATTTGAAAATTAGATTAAAACAAAGCATAGATACAGAATCAAGAAACCGCAGAGATATAGATATGTTTTACTTAGTGGGGTCTCCTGCACAAACTAAATTACTGAAACCCTATATTGATGTAAATACTAGCCCTTTTGCTAAAATCATCCCTGTGTATGCAAGCTCTCGAAGCCATAGTAGTAAACAGGACTCAAGTCAGCATAACGACCTTCGCAACCTTATATTTACTGAAATGCCTTGGCTTTTAAGTAGCCAGCAACAAAATGCTCAGCTAGCTCAGTTGAGTAAAACCCTTTGGCCAAGTCGTAGTGACTCGTTACAACGAATATTTGCCATGGGTTACGACAGCTTATATTTAGTTGATAAACTACCATTAATGAAACAAAAACCTTATATTCGTCATTACGGTCAAACAGGTATCTTAAAATTAAATAGTAATAATACACTAACTCGAAGTTTATTATGGGGTATTTATCAAAATGGTAACGTCTCTGAAATATCCATGGACTAAAAAGGTTACCACCCGAGAAACGGGTAATATAACTGAAAAGGTTGCCGCTAATTATCTTGTGGAACAAGGATTGATTATCCAAGAAAAAAACCTCTATAGCCGCGCGGGTGAAATTGATATAATCATGAAAGATGGCAACACTATCGTCTTTATAGAGGTGAAATATCGTGCTTCGGCACTATTTGGTGGAGCGATTTCAGCGATTTCGGAAAAAAAACAGCAAAAAATTAGAAAAACAGCCGCATTTTACCTGCAACAATGTGGCTTAAACGAATATAATACCTCTTGTCGATTTGATGTTATTGCTTTACAAGGTAATATAAACAATCTCGATATTACCTGGCTAAAAAATGCCTTTTAGAGACAATAAACGGAGCGAGTTTCATTTATGTTAGAACGGATCAAAAGTAACTTTACCGAAAGTATCCAAACCAAAATTGCCGCCAGCGAGTTATTAGCTGGCCCTATTGAGCATGCGGGTATGATAATGGTGCAAAGCCTATTAGCAGGTAATAAAATACTAGCTTGTGGTAACGGTGGCTCAGCGGGTGATGCACAACACTTTTCAGCCGAGTTATTAAACCGTTATGAAACTGAGCGTCCACCATTGCCAGCAATAGCTTTAACAACAGATACCTCGACCATTACTTCAATTGGGAATGATTATTCCTTTGATGAGATATTTTCTAAGCAAGTAAGAGCACTTGGGAATAATGGCGACGTTCTTCTCGCAATTTCAACCAGTGGTAATTCTCGTAATGTGGTAAAAGCCATTGAAGCTGCAGTATCACGCGACATCCCAATTATTGCACTTACCGGTGGCGATGGTGGAGATATCGCGGGTTTACTGGGTGATAACGATGTAGAAATACGCGTTCCATCATCTCGTACAGCACGAATTCAAGAAGTTCATTTAGTAGTGATACACTGTTTGTGCGATATTATTGATACCACGTTATTTCCGCAAGATGTGAGTTAATATGCACGCTAAAAAATTATTTATAACACTTAGCGCTGCTTTACTTTTACAAGGATGTGTTGCCGCAGCTGTTGTTACTATTATTGGTGGAGCATCTGCCGCTACGGATGAACGCAGTATAGGTACACAGCTCGACGATCAAAAAATCGAATTTGATGCTTATGCTAAGCTTTCAAAGCACCAAGCACTCGATGATAATACTAACTTACAAGTGATCAGTGTTAATCGAAGTGTGCTTGTTATAGGACAAGCGCCGAATACTTATTTACGTGATTTAGCAATAAAGTCGATTAACGAAGTTAAGCAAATTATACAGCTACATAATCAAATTCGTATCAGTAACACCACCTCGGTTACCACAAGAACCAACGATATTTGGTTAACGTCAAAAGTTAAAACAGCCCTATTTGGCAGCGATAATATTGATGCAACTAATATTAAGGTCGTTACTGAGAATGGCGAGGTGTTTTTGATGGGTTTAATCAGCGCAGCACACGCAGATGAAGCGGTAAATATTGCGCGTAATATCAGTGGTGTAAACCGCGTTTTCAAAATATTTGAGTATATTTAACCTTCAAATATTTTAAATATAAGCATAAAAAAAGCTTCACAAGTACATACTTGTGAAGCTTTTTTATAAGCAATAATTTATAAATAGAGTTACTTAATCACTTTTAAGCTAGGCTTACCTTTCACTTTTGGTGATTTCACTTCTGAATTAGTATTGTCAGTACTGGTATTATCTGAGGATACACTTGATAGCCCTACAGGTTTTACAGGCGTTATATCTTCGCTCAGTTCAGGTTCAGAATGCTCAATAGCTAGCGATGTACCTGCTCCATTCTCTTTTGCGTAAATAGCCGCGATTGCGCCATAGGGCACAACAATGTGCTCAAGCTTGCCACCAAAGCGTGCACTAACTTCTATAGCATGATCCCCAAGGGAAATAGAACCCACGGCTGACATTGAAACGTTCAGCACAATTTGTCCATCACTGACATAGGCCATTGGCACTAACACACCGTAAATACTCACATCTACAGCAATGTAGGGCGTAAGTTGATTATCAGAGATCCACTGATAAAAAGCCCTAATAATATAAGGCTTATTAGAAGTCATTTCTGGAGATGCCAAGGCTAAAACATACCTAAACGAATTTCACGTTCATCTTCAGTTAATGATGCTTGAAATGATTCACGTTCGAATAACTTCAACATATAACCTTTAAATTCTTTAGAGCCCTCACCATCCAGCTCAATACCTAAAGCAGGCAAACGCCATAATAATGGAGCTAAATAACAATCAACTAAACTGAATTCTTCACTCATAAAATACGGTGCTTCATTAAGAATTGGTGCAACACTTAGTAAGCTTTCTTTAAGTTCTTGACGCGCTTTACTCGCAGCTTCTGCTGGGCCACTCATAATTATTTTTGCTAGACTATACCAATCTTGTTCTACACGATGCATCATCAAACGGCTACGACCCCGTGATACTGGGTAAACTGGCATTAATGGCGGATGAGGGAAACGCTCGTCTAAATATTCAATAATAATTGATGCTTCGTATAATGCTAATTCACGATCAATTAACGTTGGTACTGTACCATAGGGATTTAAATCGAGTAAATCTTCTGGTAAGTTAGCTAAATCAACTAAATGAATATCAACGCCAACGCCTTTTTCAGCGAGTACGATGCGTGTTTGATGACTATACATATCATCAGCGTGGGAATATAAATTCATCACTGAACGCTTGTTTGCTGCTACGGCCATAATGCCTCCAAAAATCTGTAATAAAAAACTAACAAAGGGGGCCAAAGCCCCCCATAAATAAAACGCTGTACATTAACAATAATTGTTAGTGTACATCCTTCCAATATTCAACTTTAAGTAAGTAAGCAAAAATAAGGAAAATAAATAAGAAGCCTATTACCCAATATCCCATCGCTTCACGCTTAAGTTTGCTTGGCTCACCGGTATATTCTAAGAAGTTGGCTAAATCACGAGCAAAGGCATCGTACTCTTCAACGGTCATAGAACCACCTGTTGCTTCACTGAGTTTACCATTTTCGTCCATTGTGCGAACACCTTGTAGCCCCTGCAAAACATGTGGCATACCCGCGTTTTTTAATATGGTGTTATTAACGCCAAAGGGACGTTCTGGATCAACGTAGAAAGAACGCAAGTAGGTATAAATATAATCAGGCCCTGGCTTTAAACGCGCCATTAACGTTAAATCTGGTGGTGTATTACCAAACCATTTAGCCGCATCTTTTGCTGGCATAGTATTAGTAATATGATCACCGACTTTTTCACCCGTATACATATAATTAGCAATACCATCGGCTTCACTAATACCTAAGTCCTCAAAAGTACGATTGTATCTTTGGTACTGTAACTGGTGACAACCTAAACAATAATTAATGTAAGATTGAAAACCACGTTTAAGTGATTCTTTGTCACTTAAATCATTACCGGCTTTGTCTAAATGAACACCAGTGCTAGCAGCAAGTGTTAACATTGGCACAAGCGCAAAAATCCCAAAAATAAAAGCTCTAATAAATTTATTCATTATCCTGAAACCCTCTCTGGAACTGGCTTAGTTTTTTCGTTCTTACTGTACACCCATAAGGCAAGAAAGAAACCAAAATAACCAAACGTGGCGATAGTACCAATTAAGTTGTAGACCGGTGTTGATGGCAACGTACCTAAAATACCCAAAGCAATGAAACAAATAACAAATTGCGCTAAGTTAACCGTATGAGCCGTACAACGGAACTTAATAGATTTCACTGTACCACGGTCAAACCAAGGTAATAAGAATAAGACAATGATCGCAGAAAACATACCAACTGCCCCTAATAACTTATCAGGGATAACACGTAAAATGGTATAAAAAGGACCAAAATACCAAACTGGTGCAATATGCTCTGGTGTTTTCAAACCATTTGCAGGTTCAAAATTTGGCGCTTCCATAAAATAGCCACCGCCTTCAGGGTTAAAAAACATTACCCAAGAGAAAATGATTAAGAAGATAACAATCGCCACTAAATCTTTAACTGTGTAATAGGGGTGGAATGGGATCGCATCGACGATATCGTATTTTTTAGTATATTGCTCATGGAAAGTAAATTTACTATGCTCTTCTAATGGCACACTACCTTTAGGTTTTTTAATATTTGTGCCTTCAGGGTTGTTCGAACCCACTTCATGAAGTGCAAGAATATGTAAGAAAACTAATACAACTAAAACCAGTGGCATTGCAATAACATGTAAGGCAAAGAAACGGTTTAAGGTAGCACCTGATATAACGTAATCACCACGTATCCAAAGTGTTAAGTCATCACCTATAATTGGAATAGCACCAAACAGAGAAATAATAACCTGCGCGCCCCAATAAGACATATTGCCCCAGGGTAATAAGTAACCCATAAACGCTTCAGCCATAAGCACTAAAAAGATCAACATGCCGAAGATCCACAGTAACTCACGAGGCTTTTGGTATGAACCGTACATCATGCCACGGAACATATGCATATAAACAACAACAAAGAACGCTGACGCGCCTGTAGAATGCATATAGCGAAGTAACCAGCCGTAATCAACATCACGCATGATATATTCTACAGAAGCGAACGCACCTTCACCTGATGGCTCATAGCTCATTGTTAACCAAACACCCGTTAACAATTGATTGACGAGTACGACACTCGCTAAAACACCAAATACATACCAAAAATTAAAGTTTTTAGGTGCAGGGTACTGTCCAGCGTGTTTGTTTACAGCGTCAGTTAACGGTAAACGTTGATTAATCCAGGACATAAAATTTGCAAACATTATACTTCTCCTGTACTAACACCGATTAATAAGGTGTCTGCTGTTGGGAATGAATGTTCAGGAACCACCAAATTTGTTGGTGCAGGAACGCTTTGAAAAACACGTCCAGCCATATCGAATTTAGAACCGTGACAAGGACAAAAGAAACCATCTTTTACACCCTCAACAAACTCTTCAAAATCGCCTTGGTGGTGAGTAGGAGCACAACCTAGGTGAGTACAAACGCCCAAAGCAACCATAAACTCAGGCTTAATTGAACGATATGCATTGGTTGCATAAGTCGGTTGTTGAGGCTCTTCTGAACCGGGGTCTTTCAATTGATCGTCATGCGCCGATAAAGTTGATAATATTTCTTCTGTTCTTCGGACCACATAAACAGGTTTTCCTCGCCATTCAGCGCGGATTAATTGACCAGGTTCTATTTTACTCACATTGACTTCAACCGGAGCACCAGCAGCTTTCGCTCTAGCACTAGGGTTCCAAGAACCAATGAAAGGCACAGCCAAACCGACAACACCAACACCACCGACTACCGAAGTAGCAGCAGTTAAAAAGCGTCGACGGCCGTTATTCACGGGCGCATTGCTCATTCAAAATCTCCAAATAACATTGTTTCAAACAAATTCGAATTATTATTCTCACAGCTACAGCGAGTTGCAAGAGGAAATACTTTCCAATTGTTTGCCAAAACTTGCGACAAAAATTTTTCTGATAATAAAGAAATATGCACTTTTTTACAAGTAAAAATAAGCGAAACATCAGTTATATATCATTATATCACTGACTTTACCACATTGGACGCTCCGCTAAATACGAAAGATTATTATTTAAAAATTGAGGATAAAAAATAGTTTCTCCTTTACTATTTTATCAAAAAGACTAATCGTAATATTTTGGAAGGTATTTCTGAATTGCAGATATAAAAAAACCGACATAAAGTCGGTTTTTTGAAAACGTATAAGGTATATATTAACGTTTTGAAAATTGTGGCTTTTTACGAGCCTTGTGTAAACCAACTTTCTTACGTTCAACTTTACGAGCATCACGAGTTACGAAACCAGCTACACGTAAAGAACTACGTAAAGTTTCATCAAACTCCATTAATGCACGAGTAATACCGTGACGAATTGCGCCAGCTTGACCAGAAATACCACCACCTACAACAGTGATGTTAAAGTCAAACTTTTCTACCATTTCAACTAATTCTAATGGTTGACGAACAACCATACGAGCCGTTTCACGACCAAAGTATACAGAAATGTCACGCTTGTTAATTGTAATTGCACCGTTACCAGCTTTCATGAACACACGAGCAGTTGAGCTCTTGCGACGACCAGTACCGTAATATTGATTATCAGCCATTGCTTAAAGCTCCAAAAGTTGTGGTTGTTGTGCAGTATGCTTATGTTCAGTGCCCGCGTAAACTTTAAGCTTACGGAACATTTCACGACCTAAAGGTCCTTTAGGTAACATACCTTTAACAGCAAATTCCAAAACACGCTCTGGAGCTTTTACAATTAACTTTTCAAAGCTAATTTGCTTAAGACCGCCTGGGAATTCTGTATGCGAGTAGTAAATTTTACCCTTCGCTTTATTACCAGTTACTTTCACTTTCTCGGCATTGATAACAACGATGTAATCGCCAGTATCTACGTGAGGAGTATATTCTGCTTTATGCTTTCCGCGTAAACGGCTTGCAATTTCAGTAGCGATACGACCTAAAGTTTTATTTTCGGCGTCCACTAAGAACCATTCGCGTTGTACGCTTTCTGGTTTTGCTACAAAAGTTTTCATTAAAAAACCCAATATTTATTATGTTACTTTAAATGATGAATGTTAAGAATTAACACCACCGGTTAAAAAGACCACGCTATACCCCTTCGAGTATCGAGTCCATCGCCACTACTTTTCACAAAAGTCAAAAACAGTAGGCATTTGTAACGCAGGGAGCGCGGATTATACAGAAGTTATCCTATAAGATCACGTATAAATCACAATCAATTGCACTTTATTTACACTTTTATCTGTTAAACAATAAATCTTAGGATAAATTTTTTCCAATTGAACTTAGGGTAAATGTTTACTTGCTAAATAATCATGGGACTGCATTTCTTGTAAACGACTTAAACAACGTTTGAATTCAAATACTAGACCACCATGACTGTATAAATTTTCCATATCGACTTCTGCAGAAATAATTAATTTCACATTACGCTCATAAAATTCATCAACCAGCGCAATAAAACGACGTGCCGCGTCTTCGCGCTCGACACTCATCTGTTTTACGTTGGCTAATAGTACCGTGTGATATAAACGACTTAATTCCATATAATCAGTTTGGCTACGTGCTGACTCACACAATACTGAAAAATCAAAATGCACAATACCGTCAGATTCTTCAATCGCAAGAAGTGGGCGGCCGTTTATTGCGATATCAACGTTTTTATTTCCTAGATTCACAGAAAGTTGTGTAAAGTATTCAGCTAAATTATCACTGGCTTGTGCATCAAGTGGTGAATGAAAAATTTCAGCTTGCTCTAAAGTACGTAAACGATAATCAATTCCGCTATCAACATTAACCACATCACAGTGCTGATTAATAAGATTAATCGCAGGTAAAAATCGCTCACGTTGTAAACCATTATGGTAAAGATCATTAGGGATAATATTCGACGTTGCTACGAGTGTAACGTTATGGGCAAACAGCTCTTCAAATAAAGATCCGAGGATCATTGCATCGGTGATATCAGAAACAAAAAATTCATCAAAACAAATAATGCAGGTTTCGTCAGCAAAACGTTTCGCTATTATTTTTAAGGGATCAGCTTGTCCTGTTAAGGTTTTTAATTCTTGATGAACCCGATGCATAAAGCGATGAAAGTGAACACGCATTTTATTTTCAAAAGGCAGACAATCATAGAATGTATCAACTAAGTAAGTTTTTCCGCGGCCAACGCCCCCCCAAAAATAAAGTCCCTGAATGGTTTTAATTTCCGATTTTGAAACAATCCGCTTCCAGCGATTGAGTACTTTTTTAAATCCTTCAACAGGCAAGGGTTTATTTTGAAGATCTTCGTACAAGCGCTGTAAATTTTTTACTGCGTTTTCTTGCGCCTCGTCATATAAAAAATCATCACGGGTTAAATCTTGATTATACTTATCTAAAGGTGAAAGCTTGATCATTTATTGGCCACTTATATTTTGTTACACAGAGTCTTTGAAGGACTAATGGAATATTTTCTTGAAATTAACAAATTCGCAATCATATTCATTAGGTAAGCGCGAACAGAAGCGCTATTATACAAAATAAGTTAATATATTTTTACTAATTTTTATCGAATATAACGAGGGTTCCACACTATGGATATAGTTTTAGCAATTTTTCTTTTAATCGTCGGTACGGCAATGGGTTTTGTTGCTAGTCGTTTTTTATCTGCCTCAGTCAAAGACAATCAAAAACTCAGTGAACGTGTCAGTAATAGTGAAACCGCTTTAACACAGTATAAACTAGACGTTGCCGAACATTTAGATGATTCGACAAAACTATTAGATAAAATGAATAGCACCTGTCAAACGGCAATGAAACAAATGGAAAAAAGTACGCAATTGCTAAAAAAAGCAACACCTTTAGAAGTTGACGGCATGCCATTTTTCTCAAAAGAAACTCAAGATCAACTTGCTCAAACCGTATCATTACGCCACAGCAAAGCCGAACGTAAAAATGAAGAATTGGGTACTGAGCCACCACGTGACTATTCAGATCAAGCCAGTGGCCTTTTTGCTGACAAGAAACAAAGTGTTACAAATGTAGGGTAAGGCTATCTTGAACTAACATAAACAGCGCAGGTCTTTAGTTAGGTATATAAATTACATTAAATCATTATATTTATAGAAAGGTTGTCTCATTTATGAAAAAACTGTCTTTTTTAGCAACAAGTATTTTATTATCAGGCTCTATTGCCTTTGCCAGTTTGCCCGTCCACGCAAATTTACCTTTTTCCGTTAATAGCCAACAAATGCCAAGTTTAGCGCCCATGCTAGAAAAGGTAACGCCAGGTGTTGTATTAATTTCTATTACGGGTACTCATGTAGAAAAGTCAAAAGTACCAGAAGCCTTTAAATTTTTCTTTGGTAACCCCAATCAAAATCAAAATCAAAACCAATCAAGAAAGCGAGAATTTCGAGGTTTGGGTTCCGGTGTCATTATCGATGCTGAACAAGGTTACATAGTTACTAACAGCCATGTAATTAATGAAGCTGACGAAATTCAAATAACCTTAAAAGACGGTCGTCAAATTACAGCGAAAAAAATTGGCTCTGATGCCAGTAGTGATATCGCTTTACTGCAAATAGAGGCCAAAGACTTAATAGAAGTAAAGCTCGCCGACTCAGATAACATACGTGTTGGAGACTTTGCTGTCGCTATTGGTAGCCCTTTTGGTTTAGGTCAAACCGTAACCTCGGGTATTATAAGTGCCTTAGGGCGTAGTGGATTAAACGCGCAAAATTATGAAGACTTCATTCAAACTGATGCCGCGATTAATAGTGGTAATTCAGGAGGGGCATTAATTAACTTACAAGGAAAACTTGTCGGTATTAATACGGCTATCTTAGGTCCAAATGGTGGAAATGTTGGTATTGGCTTTGCTATACCAAGCAATATGGTCGACAACATCGTTAAACAGCTCATTGAATTTGGTGAAGTACGCCGCGGAGTACTAGGTGTATTAGGACGTAGTGTCAATGGTGAAATCGCTGAAGCTTTAGAGCTTGAATCAAGCCAAGGTGGTTTTATTGAGCAAGTAGAAGTTGGCTCAGCAGCTGACGAAGCCGGTATTGAGTCTGGTGATGTTATTACTAAAGTTAATGGAAAAATGGTGAAGACCTTTGCTGCAATACGAGGAAAAATAGGCACAATTGGCGCAGGTAAGAGTGTCGAATTAACCGTAATAAAAAAAGACGGCTCTGAAAAAACCTATAACGTTACCCTTAAAAAGCAAGAAACAGCCAAAGTCGAAGCCGCCAGCATCCACAAAATGTTAGACGGCGCTGAGCTTGAAAATAGCGAAAATGGTCGAGGTATTGATATAAAATCAGTAGCAGAGGGAAGTCCAGCAGCTTTCATTGGCCTTCAAAAAGGTGATATTATCAGTGGAATAAACCGCACACGTATAAAGTCGATAGGTGAATTGCGTAGTTACTTAAATGATAATAAAGGTGTTTTCGCGATAAATATTATCAGAGGTAATAGCACATTATTTTTAATGATCCGCTAACGCTCAAAAGTAAACCTCAAAATTAATTTAAAGGCTCTTTATGAGCCTTTTTTATGAGTAATACTATTTTGAAACTATAAAATTTAACTAAGCTTATGCTATGATTAATGATATTACATACTTATAATAAAAATTATTTTGAACATAATCAACCTAATAAAATATATTGTTCGCCCAGCCAGTTATGGTGTAATGATAGCTGTTGCTTTACTCCTATTAGTACCCGAGCTACGCACGAATACTTTGCAAGTACTTCAAAAAAATCAACAGCAACCCCAACAACCACTGTCTTATGCAAAAGCTGTCAGCACCGCTAGTCCAGCTGTGGTGAATATTTATTCTGAAGAAATAAATTCAAACCCCGTATATCGAGCAAAAGCAAGAAGACCTACTAACTTAGGGTCAGGTGTTATCATGCATGCCGATGGTTACATTTTAACGAATTATCATGTAGTGCAAAATGCTGACTTAATCACGGTGTTACTCCAGAATGGTCAACAATTTCCTGCAGAATTAATTGGCTTCGATGCTTACACTGACTTAGCCGTACTTAAAGTTGAAACAAGCAATTTACCTGTGATCCCCCAAAGAGCTAACTTACAGTCACTTGTTGGTGATGTCGTCCTTGCGATAGGTAATCCGTTCAATTTAGGACAAACAGTCACCCAAGGTGTTATTAGTGCAACAGGTCGGAGTGGTTTAAGTGTTATTAATTACTTAGAGTTATTACAAATGGATGCCGCAATCAACGAAGGTAACTCTGGCGGTGCATTGATAAATACTAACGGCGAATTAGTGGGCATTAATTCAAGGAAGTTCACCAATCAAGAAAGAAGTATTCAAGGCATATTTTTCGCCGTCCCCTATTCACTTGCCCATAAAGTGATGATGAAGATTATTGCCAATGGCAGAGTTATTCGTGGTTATTTAGGGGTAACTGTTTCACAATCACTCAATACAATGAAAGGTTTTGCTATTGATGCTGTTGAAGAGAACAGCCCCGCATTTAAAGCTGGCTTGAAACCAGGCGACATTATTTATGAAATAGATAATGTCGCGATCAATTCATTTCCACAAGCCCTCGACATTGTTGCAGAAACAAAACCTGGCACAACGCTGACTTTTAAGTTAGTTAGAAACAAAAAATTATTAGAAGTATCAGTTACCATTGCTGAAAAGCCAAAAAGTTAAGCCATAAGAAATTTAATCAGATAAGCTCAGTATTTACCTACTTGGCTTTTAACCGTTAATCGCACTAACAACTGAGTGTGTTCCTAAAAAAATGCACCCTTCTCCTCTTTTTTTCGTGTAGAAGATTTCAAAAAGTAACTTAAACGCTTTATCATCAATACCTGTATCATCATCTCGATATCTAATAATAATACTCCCTTTCTTCATATATACTTAGATAAGCACACTACCTTTAGCACCTTTGGTAAAAGCATGATTTACGGAATTTAAAATTAAATTACTGAATATTTGTGAAATAGCTCCTGCATTAACATTATCAGTTATTAGGGGGCTTTTTAATGTTGGTCTTAATGATAAAATAATTTCATCAATATATTGAAGTACATTAATATTTTGTATCTCATTAGATAATTGATCTACAGCAACTTACTTAAAACTATTCAGTAGCAATGCACTACGCTAAATGTTCATGGCAAGAATCGTCAGCACCTCTTCAATATCTTCAAAAAATTCATCAATTGTAGTTCTGTAATTGATTTATTATCGACCGAACGCTTCACTATTTTATACTCTTCTTATAAATGGCTAACACCCGTGACGCAAATCCCTAACGGAGTATTAATTTCATGTGCAATCCCCGCCACAAGACCACCTAATGAGAGCATCTTTTCTTTTTGTATCAGTACTTCTTGAGTTGTCTTCAATTATTTAATAGCTCGCTTAAAATCTCTATTTTTTGCTCAAGCAGACGATGTTGCTTAGCCATTTTTAACTGAGATTCTTTTCGCTACTGGCTATTTACCAATGTATCAATAGTATTCGCGACATGTTGCGCCACAAAGTTAAGCAGCATAAGATCGTCTTTGTTATAAATAATATCTTTATCGTAACTTTGAATCACAATTACCCCGTGTAAAAAGTTAGCTAAAATCATCGGTGCCCCACCCATGAGATAAAGTCTTTTGAACCAATAACTTATTCTATCTCCCCATGCGTAATAAGCTTATTTATTTACGTAATATCTAATAATTGCGCTTTGCGGTTTCTGATGACAGAGGAACTAACTACCTTGCCATTAGCCACTTTCTATCAACAACATCTTGCTCGTCTTTCTCGTTAATAAAGTAGGGGATCGTTAAAATTAGGTCTTATTCACTATATAAAGCAATAAAGAAATTCTTTGAATAAATGAGTTCAGCAATGGTGTTATGAACGGTTTGATAAAATGAATCGAGATTATTATTGTTATAATCTACCGACGTTACTTTAAATAGCGCGTGATGAAGTTTTTCAGAACGTTTCCTTCCAGCAATTTCTTGCTCAAGCTGCAGGATATATTGTTGGCTATCTAATGCCTTATATTTTGAAGTGGCCTATTTTAGGAGTAGACAATGGTAAAGCTCACTTAATGTCGTTGTTTTAAGTTTAGTAAAATATTGGATTAAAGAAAGTGAATAATATCAGGTTTTTTATATAAAAAAACAGTTAATACAATTCAGCAATACACCACTGATTTCGACCGTTATTTTTCGCCTGGTATAATAAGGTATCAACTTTTTTCATAATACCAGCGACAAAAGCTGACTCTGATGAATTCACAACAACGGCACCCACACTAACCGTTAACTGCTTAGACACACTAGAGTATTCATGTTTAATCATTTTGTCTTTTATAGCTTGATCAATATTGCTGAGCATAATGTCAGCGCTTGCTTTATCACAATCAGGTAAAATAATAACAAATTCTTCACCGCCATAACGCGCAACAAAATCTCGTGGTCGTAAACAAATTTCACGCAGTGCCTGTCCAACTTGTCTTAATGCTACATCGCCAGCACCATGGCCGTAGTTATCGTTATATTGCTTGAAGTAGTCTATATCGATAAGGCCCACTAATAACGTCGTGTTTTCTTGCTTGATAGCAGCCACTTCCTCTTTTAGAACAACATCCATTTTACGGCGATTATTAACCCCGGTTAAAGCATCGATATGGGCTATTTCGTCTAGCATTTTTCGTTGACGAATCAACTCTAAATGCATCATCACTCGTGCTATAACAATGTTCGATTTAAAGGGTTTATAAATATAGTCACAGCCCCCTAAATTAAAGCCACGCTCTTCATCGTCGTCATTGGCTAAGCCGGTGATAAAAATCACGGAAATATTCATCGTTTCAGGATCATTTTTTAAAATATCAATGACCTCAAAACCAGATAAATCAGGCATAACCACATCTAATAGAATAAGGTCAGGCACATGTTTTATAGCCAGTTTTTTGGCTTGTTGACCGTTTTTTGCAAAAATAATTTTTGCTTGTTCTTGTAACAACTCTTTCAGCATTTTGCGATTTGCTTTATCGTCATCAACAATTAATATGCTTTGCTCTAAAGTTTTCATGCTTACGATACTAGTTTATTTTTTAATGCTTCGATACATTTTAATGCGCTAGCATATTCAACATCTTCAATTAATTCGACAATATTATCAACGAGACTGCCGAGATCACTACCTTGAGTATACTCTGCCAATGTCGGTAATAAATCTTCTACTTCAGCATCTTCTTGCTCAAGTAAGTACACCATAGAATTAAGTAACACCGTCAGCAACTCTTTATTAAGCGATACTTTAGGTTGTTCACCTAAAGAAGCGCTAATGTCTTGATCCGTTAAAGTCGTTAAAGCCGACAATATTATTTGATGTTCGTTAATGAGCAGCTTTATGAACGACGCACTTTTTTCTGGTTGATCTTTTATCTGACCTTCTAATTCAGCCGACAAATCCGCTAAATGATAAGCACCAATATAAGCAGCATTTGATTTTAAAGAATGAGCAAGTCGATATAATGTATTAAAGTCTTTATCTTGATAAGCCTGCTCTAATTCCACATGCAATACTTTTGTACTTTTATAAAAATCAATGACCAACTTCTGATAAATATGCTGCCTGCCGCCCATAGCCAACAAGGCTTTTTTACTGTCTAAACAGGTCAGTTTTGTAATACGTTCCATTAACGTCTCGCCAGGTGGTTCAATAACCAACTCAGCAATATCAGACGATTTTTCTGTGCAATGATCATTCTTATTTTGCACCCCATTAATTTTATCACTTAAGTATTTTGCCATTAGGCTAAATAGAGCATTGGGATCTATGGGTTTAGTAAAGTATTCATTCATCCCTACGTCTAAACATTTGTTCAGTTCGTTAGGCATCGCGTGGGCGGTCATAGCAATAATAGGCAGCGCGTTAAATCGAGCTTGTTTTCTAATTTCTTGTGTTGCGGTTACACCATCCATTTCAGGCATTTGTATATCCATCAAGACAAGGTCATAGTTTTTATTGGCTAACTTTTCTAAGGCAATTAAACCATTACTCGCGACATCGACCTTAGCTTTGGTATCTTCTAAAAAGCCTAACACCACTTGTTGGTTTAATTCATTGTCTTCAACTAACAATATATCTGTTGATGAGAAATCCATTAAACTCGCATTTTTCATATTATAAAAATCTTCATCAAGATCAATTTTTAATGCGTACATCATCGCCTCTAAAAGCACCGTAGCATTAACGGGTTTTTCTAAAAAGCCATCAATACCAGCGGAACTCGCTAACGGCATAGCATCATTTTTATCGAAAGCAGTTACCATTAATACGGCTCGAACGTCGTAAAGGTTTTTATCATCTTGTATGGCTTTTGCAAAGGCAATGCCATCCATATTAGGCATACGCCAATCGGTAATAACTAAGTCGTAAGATTCATCATTACTTTTTGCTGTGGCTAACAGCTCTAATGCTTTTTCTGCACTTTCAACGGCAGTAATTTCACAATGAAACTCTTGTAATAATTCAGTGATCACATTTAAACAAAGCTCGTTGTCATCAACTACTAAAATATTGAGTCCTTTAATAGCATCAATATTTTCCAATTTACTCACGGGCAAATCGCTTTTTTCACAGACGATATTAAAACTAAATTTACTGCCTTCACCTAACGTACTCTCAACCCAAACTTCACCGCCCATTAAGCCGCTCAGCTCTTTACAAATTGAGAGACCTAAACCCGTACCACCAAATTTACGAGTAATAGAACTGTCCGCTTGCGTAAACGATTGAAAGAGGTTATTCATTGTCGCTGTTTCTAAACCGATACCGGTATCAGAAACACTGAACTCAAGTATTAATTGGCTATCGTCATCTTTAGTTAATGGCTGTTTAGCCAAACCGACTTCAATAAGAATATGACCTTGGTCAGTAAACTTTATTGCATTACTCACTAAGTTCACCAGAATTTGCTGCAAGCGTATCGGATCAGACTTAATATGTGTTGGCACATCACTGTGTACTTTTACAATAAGTTCTAAGTTTTTAGCATGCGCACGCAAGGCACAAATATTATTGGTTTTCTTAATCAATCCGCTCATATTCACGGTGACAGATTCTACCGACATTTTACCTGCTTCTATTTTTGAGAAGTCGAGAATATCGTTAATTAGCCCTAAAAGTGCTTGCGAGGCATCTTGCGTTTTTCCAATTAGGTCTTTCTGATGGGGATCTAAATCTGTTTTAAGTGTTAAATAACCTAAACCAATAATAGCATTCATCGGTGTGCGAATTTCATGACTCATTTTTGCCAAGAACTCGCCTTTCGCTTGCATCGCATGTTCAAGTTCAACGGTTCGTTCAGCCACTTTTTGCTCTAAACTCCGATTGATATCAAGTAAGGTTAAATGCGTTTCTACACGAGATAACAGTTCGTGCTTCGAAATAGGTTTGGTTAAATAGTCATTACCACCAGCAGCAAAGCTTTCAACTAAATCGACGACCTGATTTTTAGCGGTTAAGAAAATCACTGGTAATTCGTTCACTAAATAAGTTTCACGAAGCTTTCTACACACTTCATAACCTGAAACCTTTGGCATCATAATATCAAGTAAAATCAAATCAAACGGACGTTCTCCTTCAGGAAGACCTTCACTCGCTTTTTCAATAAACGCTAATGCTTGTTCACCGCCATTGGCCTGAAACAATTGATAGTTAAGCGGCAATAAATAATTATGTAGCACTTGCCGATTAATCGCATCGTCATCAACAATCAATACCCTAAAATCACGATTATCTTTACTTGTAATAGAGCCACTTACAGCTTTATTGAATTCATTGTCGAGGGGGAAGTATTCTATGGTGTCATCTAACGCCTGTAAACGTGACAATTGCTGTTTAGTTTGCTCGTTTTTTCCATCAAACAGGGTCGACGATTCACCAATCTCACGGCCATCAAGCGTATAAACAGGTAAAGTAAAACTAAAGGTACTCCCTTTATTAAGTGTAGAGCTTACGGTGATTTTGCCACCATGTAATTCAACTAACTGTTTAGATACAGCTAAACCTAAACCTGTACCACTGGCACCGCGTGTTTCATCTCCTGATATTTGTTCAAAAGATTCGAAAATGGTTGATAAATTTTCTGCGGCGATACCGATACCGGTATCGGTAATATCAATACAAACAAACTGTTGCTCGTCACTTTCACTATTACCAACGAGTTGGGCTGAAACAGTAATAGTGCCTGACTCGGTAAATTTAATCGCGTTACCGACAATATTAAAAAGAATTTGCTGGAGTCGGTCTTCATCTGCTTCTACCGCAGGAAAATCGCTGGCAATATTATTGACTAGCACTAAATCTTTGATTTTTAATGTTGCACGAGATAACGTGAATACCACATCAATCATGCTGTTAATATCAATTGCTGAAGTGTGGATCTGCAAACCATGGTTTTTTAACTTAGCGAAATCTAAAATATCGTTCACTAAGTTAGACAAACGCCGACCACTTGCCACTACCATAGATAAATCGTGATTGGCTTTATCAGGTAATTGCCCTGCCACACCGTCGATTAACGATTCAGCTAAACCAATAATACCGTTTAAGGGCGTACGTAACTCATGGGAAGTATTGGCTAAAAATTCATCTTTCAATTTATCAACGCGGGTTAAACGTAAATTAATGGCTTGCTCTTTTAAACGTTGGTAATTCAAACGATAAATATAAGAGATTAGCGCGCCAATACCGACAATAAAATAAAAAGTAAACGCCCACCAAGAAAGCCATGGCGCGGGTAACACCTTAACGTTTAATGACTTTCCTTGTTCGTTCCAGTAGCCGTCACCATTACTGGCTTTTACCCGAAAGACATAATCGCCTGCTGGTAAATTGGTGTAAGTGGCTCGGCGGTTTTTTGCATCGGTATAAACCCATTTTTCATCAAAACCTTCAAGTGTGTAAGCATATTTATTACTCATTGGCTCAGAAAAGTGGAGAGCTGAAAATTCAAAAGTAACTAATTTTTCATTATGTGAAAGGGTGAGACTATCGAGTTGATTTATCGCCTGTTCAAGGCTAAAAATATTTTCATTCACAACACCGATGTTATCGTCAACGCTTGACGAAATAACCGGTACAGATATATTATTTAATAAAAAATCGGTCAAACCAACATTAGCGATTGTATTATCATTCTCAATACTTTCAGGAAAAAAGTGGCTAATGCCATTGACCCCACCAAAGAACAACTCGCCGGTTTTACTTTTATAATAAGCGCCCCCATTAAACTCATTCCCTTGTAAGCCGTCATAAACATCGTAATTTTTAAAAGTTTCTGTTTTAGGATCAAAATGCGAAATTCCCTTATTGGTACTTAGCCATAAGGTGCCTTGGGGATCTTCTAAAATGCCGTATACACTGTCGTTAGCCAGCCCATCTTGTTCACGATAGTGGGTAAATACCCCTGTAGATTCATCATATTTGTTAAGCCCCCCCCATGTACCAAACCAGAAAATATTTTGCTTGTCTTGATAAATGGTCATTATTTTATTATTAGACAAGCTATTGCGATTATCAGGGTCATGCTTAAATACGATGAAATTTTCTCTATTTTCTTGATATAAATTTAAACCATTATCTGTGCCAACCCATAAACGGTTTTTCTGATCTTGATATATGTCCCAAACTGTATTATTGCTAAGGCTATTTTCATTTCCATCAGCAACGAAGCGGTTAAATTTTCCACTTGTTGTGTCGAATTTATTTAATCCCCCCCCCCAAGTACCAACCCATAATTTATTTGCATAGTCTTCTTGTATAGATAAAATTGAATTATGACTAATACTAGAAGCATCGTTCGCTTGGTGTTGATAATGCTTGAATTCGCTTGAATTATTACTGAGTTTATTTAAGCCGCCATCGTAAGTACCGACCCATTTATTATTTTTACTGTCGACATAAACAGACAAAACATTATTACTGCTGATAGTACTAGCTTGATTAGCATCATGGGTAAATGTAGTGAAAGTTAGCGTTTTAGGATTATACCTATTTAAACCACCAAAAGTGCCATACCAAAAATAATCGTAATTATCCTCAGCTATAGCAAACGCTAGGTTATTACTCAGACTATTAATATTAGTGGTTGAATGTTGAATATGAGCAAAGTTAAATTGATTAAGCGCTAATTTATTAAGCCCTCCACCATAAGTACCTACCCATAAATTATAATTTTTATCTTCATAAATATCGGTAATTTGATTAAAACTTAAACTACTTGAATCACTATTATTTTCTTCAAAATGAGTAAATGACTGGATCGCTGCAGTATATTTATAAAGCCCTGAAAAAGTGCCAATCCAGAAGTCATTGTTACTGTCTTGGTAAATATCATGAATATTACTATTTGCCACACCATCTTTTACTGGAAGGGTAATAAAATCAATAAATTTTTTATCGGTGGTATCAAATATACTAATGCCTAGGTTAGTTCCAAGCCAAACATCTCCATTTTTAGCTAAAAGTAAGGCATTAACTCGATCAGCGTTAATATTGTTCACTTGATTATTCTTATCGCTATAATAGGTGAACGTTTCTATTACGGGGTTAAACTGAGTGAGCCCCCCACGATTGCTCGTTAACCACAACATCCCTTTTTTATCTTCTATAATGGAATGAAAGTCGTTATATTTAGTGTTCTTTTTTTGATAAATAAAACGTTTAAATGTTTTTGTTTTTACATTGAATTTATTTAAGCCGTTCTTGGTTGCAATCCAAATAGTGTTATTACTATCTTGAAAAACACTATTTATATAATTATCACTGATACTATTTTCTTCTTCTGACACACTAAAATAATGTTTAAATTTTTCAGTTTTAACATTAAAATAATTTAAGCCGCCTGCACTGGTACCTACCCATAAACCACCTTGCTTATCTTCAATCAGAGCCGTTATAAAATTGTCTGAGACTGTATCAATATTATCAGGATCATGGCGAAAAGCCTTAAATTGATAACCATCATAACGATTTAAACCATTTACTGTTGCTACCCAAATGAAGGCATCCTTAGTTTGAAGTACATCATTAATAGTATTGGTAGACAAACCATCGACATCGGATAAATGGCTAAAATGAATAGTTGATTCACTTGCATATAAATTAATAGAAATTAACAAATAAAACAGACAGAATAGTAAACGCATAGCAATTATCTTATTTTTATTATGGTGCGGGAATTATTAGACTTTGAATTAAAACCAAAAAGAATCAAACAAGCAAGGATAATGTAATAATAAGGGAAGCATAAAACTATCTTTAACATTTTAAATTATCTTGAATAATCCCTCTTGTTTAGTTTTTATTTTAAGGCTAAGCTAATTCCTCCCTCAATATAAGTAAAGTAAAGCTAGGATATTCAAGCGATTAATTTAACTTGTTGAGGAATAGACAAACATATAATTTACTACTACTTGAGGAAAAAGTATGAGCACTAATACTGATAAACTGCATGAAGCAAACGTTATTGATAAAGAAAAACTAAATGACGATCATAAAAAATCGATTGAAAGTTTATCCAATGAAGAAGTTGAACAAGTCATTAGCATTTCAAAAAAATTAGGTGATATCCCACATACTACTGGCGCACCTTTTTAGATCCCCTGATTAAAGAGCAATTTATAATAGTTACCTTATTCATTGCTCTGTATTTGTAAACTGTAACGTGGAATGACCAATGACAGAAAAACTTACCCATTATCAACGTATTCAAGACAGTATAAAATTTATCAGTTTAAAGGCATTTCATGCCAACAATGACTTTAGAAATCATCCGCAGTTTTCAGACATTTGTATTAACTTTATTCATATGAACCACAGTGTTGCTAGAGCAACTATTCCAATGATGGAAGAAGTTATTCGCTGCGCAGAAGCTTTACCTAACGACCCCTTATCTGCGCCTCTTATTGCTTATATGAAACAACATATCGTGGAAGAAAAAGATCATGACGAATGGTATGTAAGAGACCTTGGGATTTTAGGTATGAGCCGTGAAGAAGTATTTTCTCGTATACCGTCACCAAATATTGCTGCGATGATCGGTTCACAGTATTACTGGATTAAACATCATCATCCTATCGCGTTCCTTGGTTATATGGGATCACTTGAAACTTATCCACTCAAAGAAGAACACGTAAATGGCATGATTAAAGATTCCGGAATGCCAGCGGCAGGGTTTGATACCGTAATGTTGCATGCAAAAATTGATATTCATCACAGTAAAGACATTATCAATTTAATTAATACTTTACCGTTAACCGAAGAGCACATGAGAATAATAGAAATGAGCGCATTTCAAACCTTCCGTTATATTGCGTTGATGATGGAAGATATTTGTAAATCGGCACCTAAACCTTTAGCAACAGCATTTTAACGTTCGAGTACTCAGCTGGTGACAGGAAAAGACATGGAAGCCTTGCATAAAAGAACCGTACAACCTGATATTCATGATCATCGTGATCACCAATTTTGTCTGCATCACGGTGACAAATCGCCCCAGTACAACCATATAACGTGCCCAATTAAATTAAAAGCGCAAATGGCTGAAGATATTCTCCCTATGGTAGATTTACGCAAAAGCCTTACCTCAGAGATAATCAACCAAGGGTTACTTAATTCATGTTCAGCCTGTGCTATTGCGGTAGCGGCTGAACTTTATTTAATCAAAGATAATCAGCCTTTTATTAATGAGAACATCAGTAATATCGATGCTTCACAAATGTTCATTTACTACAATGAGCGCGTAATAGAAGGTAAAGTTGATTTAAATGCCCCCGTTTTTATTCGTAACGGAATTAAATCTTTGTTTAAAAACGGCATTTGTTCAGAAGTCTCTTGGCCTTATCCTGAAACAACATTTCCCAAAAGCATTAAAGATATTATTAGAACAGGCAGCGTTGCAGAAATTACAGCAGCGATAGCAAAAGCACTAAAAGACAATGAAACCGAGTTACATGCTGCTATTTCACAAATCCCCTCTGTGCAGGCACTCACACAAGCGAAAAAACATATTATCACTCGTTATTGTAAGCTAACGCTTGATAATGGCTTGATTGACTTTAAATTGTCTTTGTCGAAAGGCTTTCCCGTTATTTTTGGCATGATGGTGCCGAGAAGTTTTTATTTAACGCCGGCAAATGGTGTTTTTACCCTGCCACCTCCTGATGAAATTAGGCTTGGGGGACATGCGTTACTCGCGGTTGGTTATGATGATAATAAGCAGCACTTTATTGTTAGAAACTCATGGGGCGAAGAATTTGGCGATAAAGGCTATTGTTATATTCCTTATGATTTTTTTACCGGTAAATATCAAACCAGCCAAACAGGTCAGGTTAAAGACTTGCAAGATAATACCTTTAGTTTCTGGTGCCTCACTCATGAGTAATTCGTGAGTCATTGATGAGTAAGGTCATAATATCTCGTTAATCACAGTCAGCCCTTATATAAAGCGCCTGTGTTCAACCAAGAGAAGTGCGCTTTGTTTGTGGTACTTGCCTGTAATATTGATAATCTGCATCAAGATATTTAGGGTAATGCCTAATAGGCATGATGGCTGGCTTAGCTAAATAAAAGCCTTGCGCGTAAACCATGCCAAGCCTTTGCAATAACTCGAATTCTTCAATGGTTTCTATTCCTTCAACAATAACCTTCGCCTTAGCAGATTGTGCTAAGTCAAAAATAGCTTTAAGAAATTTGCGTTTAAAACTGTCTTGATGGCAGTTTTCGACGAAATAGCGATCAATTTTGACAATATCAGGGCGAAGCTGACTCCATAACTTTAACCCTGAATACCCTGCCCCTAAATCATCAATAGCCACATCAAAGCCAAATTGACGATATTTCGCCAGTGCCTCACTGAGCATAGTGTCATTAGGCACCGGATATTTTTCGCTGAGCTCGATAACAATTTGATCGCAACGCAAACCCGCTTGTTGAACAAATTTGATTGTCTCGCCTTGCGGATGATGCTTACTTAGCAGTACCAAAGGGCTAATATTTAGGAACAATTTCCCCTGTAATTTCAATTCAACAAAGCGAGTTATTGCCTTATCTCGGCAAAGTATTTCTAATTCAGAAATTAAGTCGTACTGTGATGCAAAATAAAAAAGTTTATCCGGTGAATACAGTTCAGTGTTTTCTGGCCCACGCGTGAGTGCTTCATAGCCGAGGATAATTTTTTTTTGTACATTGAAGATGGGTTGAAAAACGGTGGTTACTGCTTTGTTTGCTAATATTTCTAAAAGTTTATTTTTCACAGAGTACTCCTTAATTGCTGGAGTGTAGGTGAATACTATTACATTTTTATGACAGGCCTTTTGATCCTATTGATTTCCTCATATTATCAAAAGGCAAGCCCCCTGAAATCTTATAAATAAGCAGTCGAGCGATAACCTAGGTACGATTTCAATTTGATAGTTTATAAATGAGTTAAAAACGTTACAATTTTTTATTTGCTTAACCACTGAGCTTCAATAAGATGTATGGGTGAATAAATAGCGTTGTAGAAAGAGGAGTTCAGTGGTGAAAGAGCAATTAGACGTTAAGAACAGTATAGATAGAATAGTGACCTCTACTTTTGGAAAATTATCCAGTGGTGAAACTACACAACAGTTTACGCTGAAAAATGAAAAGGGAACGACGGTCAGTATCACTGATTTTGGCGGTATTATTACGTCGATAAATACCCAAGACAATAAGGGGATTTTTGCTGATATTGTTTTAGGTTACGACAACATTCAAAGCTATGAACACGACCCTTATTATTTAGGGGCTATTATTGGCCGTTATGCAGGAAGAATAGATCAAGGCACTGTTAGTATTGACGACGAAGCATTTCAGCTTGCGTTAAATGCGCCTGACAGCCAACTTCATGGCGGAGAAAAGGCGCTTAACAAACAATTATGGCAAGCTAATACTTTTCAAACAGAGACGTCTGCAAGTGTTGAACTTAACTATACTAGCCCCGATGGTGATGCTGGTTTTCCTGGCACCGTTACTTTTAAAGTAATTTATACTTTAGATGACGATAACCAATTCACACTTGAATATTTTGCCCACACCGATAAAGCCACCATAGTCAATTTAACGCAGCACAGTTATTTCAACTTGGCTGGCCATGACAGCGGCAATATTTTAGATCATCAGGTTTATATTAATGCCAACCATTTTTTACCGATGTGTGAACGGGTCTATCCCACGGGTGAACAAAAGCTCGTTACCGATACGGCTCATGATTTTACCAACGCTACAGATTTACGCACTTTGGGCGATGAAATAAACGGTGAAGATAAACAAATAAAAATGGGTTTGGGTTATGACAATTATTGGCTTTTAAATAAAGAGTCTTTAGGCGGTGAAATACTTGCAGCACAAGCTGTTGAAAAAGCCTCTGGACGTTGCATCAGTATTTATTCAGACCAACCTAGCTTAATTTTATATACCGCCAATTATATTGACGGTAGCCAAATAGGTAAAGACCACTGCCGTTACCAGCCACGCGCTGCACTTTGTTTAGAAACCCAACGCGCCAATAGTTTGCAGAAAGGCTGTTCTATCGACAATGTATTGTTAACGCCTGAAGAGGATTTCTACAGTAAGACTCGCTGGGTATTTTCTTGTCTTTAAAATGAAAGTCACAGATAAAGAGGATCGTTAATCCTTTTTATCTGCTGGTCATTACTTAACGAGAAACATGATCAGTGCGCCAACCATTGCGCCAAATAACCCCGCAAATAATATTTGCATATTTGGGTTAAAACTATTGTCTTCGTCGTCTAAAAGCGATTCATCAAGTGCTTCAGGTATAACTATCTCAGCTTGTGTTATTTCAAAAACTGACGAGAGTCCAAGCACGGTATCTTGAGAAGCATTACCGTAACGTTCTACGCGTTGCACCGTTCTTAAGCTAATAGCACAGGCATCCGCTAAATGTTGCTGGGTCCAGCCATTGGCCGTACGAAGTTCTTTTATTTTTTTAGCATTAACATCCATCTTATTCACCAAACAACATAAAGAAAACGTTAACCGCTAAGAAACCACAAAGTGCACCCACTACAAAGCAACTTGGGATGAACCACCAAAGTATATCTTTATTGAGTTGGCGACTTTTCTTTAATGCTTTTTTAAGTGTTTTTACATGTACGCCATTTTTGATCAACGTACAGTGAGTTTCACCCGTAAGCATATTAACAACATGTAATTCGACTTCATAAAGGTCATCATCCATAGAAAACTGATGAATAGATTTACGTCTGAACGACCATTTTTTAGAGACTAAGGCATCATCAACATAAAGTCGCTCTTTGCCATTAACCGCCGAGCAATTCAAATAAACACTATGTTCACCCTCCGTAAAGCTATAGTTAAAACCTTTTCTGAAACTAACCGTTCCTTGAAGCTCTTTCTCTTTATTTGCTATGTTCTGGTCTTTATTATTTTCTGTATTCTTTAGCATGATGATCCCTTTGTTTGTCACTAATTAAGTGAGGCTAGTAAAACTTTTCTAAGCCGTTAAGTCTGCGTCAATGAAGCGACAGTCTCTCAAATGTCATATGACAACACCTGTGTCATATCAACTAAAGCATTGAAAATATTAAATAACATAGAACAATACAAAATAAAAGAGGGCAACATAATTGTTGCCCTCTTTAACTGAATATAAAGCTTTATCTAACACTTATTAACTATACGTCTAATAAGTCTCTAATTTGCTGAGTAATTTCATCAATTCTATTAATATCAACCGGTGCAATAAATATGGTGTCGTCACCAGCAAGTGTCCCTAAAATCCCTGCGGGCTCACCTAGACTGTCTAACATTCTTGAAATCAAGGGTGCGCCACCAATACCCGTTTTCAAAATTATTTGCATATTATTGTGCTTAACACTCACAACAACTGACTGAATTGATTGTTTAGATTTAGGTACGGCAAGCTCGTCGGGTAAAATATAAACAACCTCGGTGTTGGCGTTACGCATTTTAACCGCACCAAGTTTTGACAACAAACGAGATATTTTCGCTTGCGACATATTTTTAAAACCTTGCTTATCTAAAGCATCTGCTAACTGACTTTGCGAACCGTAGCACTGATCTTTTAATAAGGATTTGAATGCTAAAACTAATTCTGCTTCATTTTTTTTACGGCTAGAGATCATATCTGGGTCGGTACGGTAGTTACAATGAATTTTATTTTAAGCGATTAACGCTATATTCACCTAGACAAATTTATAAAAAGTCACGTTAACTTATTAGCGCCCCCTAAAAAAAAGCTTGAATACCCGTTTGCGCGCGCCCCAAAATTAGGGCGTGTACATCGTGCGTGCCTTCATAAGTGTTCACCGCTTCTAAGTTCATCATATGTCGAATAATATGAAACTCGTCACTAATACCATTACCACCATGCATGTCGCGGGCATTGCGGGCAATTTCAAGTGCCTTACCGCATGAGTTACGCTTTATTAAAGAAATAGCTTCTGGCGATAACGACCCAGCATCCATTAAACGTCCTACCTGTAAACAAGCGAATAAGCCGGTGGTAATATCGGTTTGCATATCCGCTAGTTTTTTCTGAATAAGTTGTGTTGCAGCTAGTGGCTTACCGAACTGTTCGCGGTCTAAAGTATATTGGCGAGCGCCATGCCAACAGAACTCAGCAGCACCCAGTGCTCCCCAAGCAATGCCGTAACGTGCTTTGTTTAAACAACCAAAGGGCCCTGATAAACCTTTAACATTCGGGAGGATATTTTCTTTAGGCACTCGCACATTGTCCATCACAATTTCACCGGTAATCGATGCGCGTAAAGAAAATTTACCTTCAATTTTAGGCGCCGACAGACCTGCCATGCCCTTTTCAAGAATAAAACCACGAATAACGCCCTCGAGTTTTGCCCAAATAATAAAAACATCAGCAATGGGGGCGTTGGTGATCCACATTTTATTACCCGTTAAGCAATAACCACCATCGACCTCTTTAGCCCTTGTAGCTAAACTTGCAGGGTCTGACCCCGAATTAGGCTCAGTTAGCCCGAAACAGCCAATATATTCTCCTGTTGCAAGCTTAGGTAAATATTTTATCCGTTGCGCTTCACTACCATAAGCATGAATAGGATGCATAACCAATGAAGACTGAACGCTCATCGCACTTCGATAGCCACTATCCACTCGCTCAACTTCTCGGGCAATTAAGCCATACGTTACATAATTAACCGCTGAACAACCGTATTTTTCTGGCAAGGTGCACCCTAATAAACCCAGGTCACCTAATTCTGTCATAATGCTGGCGTCAAATACTTCATTTCGATTTGCTTCGAGGACGCGAGGCATCAATTTTTCTTGACAATATTGATGGGCAGTATCACGGATCATCCGTTCTTCTTCACTCAATAAAGACTCAAGTAGTAAGGGATCTTGCCAATTAAAAGAGGAACGTTGCTTTGATGATGTGTTTGACATGAAGTTAACCTAAGGCTGATTACAATTTATCACTAGAGCATAATCAACTTTTAACCAAAGTTAAAATATTCTTTCTCTTGGCTAGCCATAGTCAAAAGCTATACATGAAAAATTTTCTCGTTATAGCTTTGTAACTGTGATGTTAACGTTTAAGATAACACCTCGTGTGTACTTGCTTACAATTTTTAACCCCTATATATCCGACAAAACTCAGTTACATTTGATAACATTTAGTCAGACAAAAAATAATAAGAATTTATGAATAAATCATGACAAAAAACGCTTAACTCACAAGCGATTAATAGGGTAAAAATAATGCTCAGAAAAATTTTAATAGGGTCTAAAAATCAACTATTGGCTTTATTTATAGCCTTGATATCTGTATCAGCTTTAGCGGCTGATCCCCAGCATAAAAATGAAACCACCGTGTTTGACAAAACGTTCAGTTGGCAAGTAATGGGCGGGATTTCTGCTAGCTATGAACAAGGTTTTTTAAAAGGAGATGAGCAATCAGAATTTAGTGATTATCTCAATCTTTCACTGTTACTTGATGTTTATTATAAAGGCTTTTTTATTCAGTCGAATCATCGCCGCTCTGATGCCGTATTGTTAGGTGGAGAAGTGGGTTATGAACTGATTGTTCAGGAGAGTTGGGAACTTGATATTCTCCACAAAACTTACTTACCCGGTTACGACCCCAAAACCGTAATAGAAAATAATAACCATGATATTCCTACTTTAGCCAAACTCAAAGAAAGGGACTTTGGTGAAGGTTTTGGTCTTCGTTATTCTCATTTCTATGACAATGCCATTTTATCTGTTGATTTAGCCGCATTGAGCACTAATGGCTGGTTAGCTGATGTTTTTTATAGCAAGTTAGTCCCTTATCGAAACTGGGACATATACTTTGGCGCCGGTTTTACGCATTATTCTGAACAAGTTACCAATTACTTTGTCGGTGTAAAAAAAGATGAAATATCTGCGGTACGCCCCTTTTATAAACCCGGTAGTAGCTACAAAGCTCAATTAGAAATTTTTGCTCGCCACCCCATTTCTAAAAAATGGTCGTTCAGCGCTGGTATAACGCAAAGTTATTATTCAACAGCCATTAAAAATAGCCCGATAACAGGTAAGCAATACTTAACAGAAGTGATGTTAGGGGTACTCTATGTATTTTAAACTTAGCAATGGACATGCTAAAAAGTGGTTATTATTAAGCTGTTTATTTGCCAGCTTCCAGCCTAGCCTGGCTGCAGAGTTAACGAAGAAAGATCAAGATGAGCAAGCCGATAAAGTAAATAAATTGTCACTCAGTCGCGTCTCATTTTCAGCACAACCGGCAAATTGTATTGCTTTGCGACACGGCAGAACTTGTTATGCTAACGTAAAACTAACTTGGTCTAGCGATATTAAAGAAAATTATTGTCTCTATATTAAGCAGCCTGAAGTGGCGCAAGAAAAGCGACAACGCATACAATGTTGGGAAAATAGCATGGGTAACCAAATTAGTTTCAATTTTGAGTCAAACAAAAAAATTGAATTCCAGCTCATGTCATCAAAAGACAATAACGTTATTGCAGAAGCAGCAGTAGAGGTAAGCTGGGTACACGAAGCAACCCCAAGAAAACGTCGCTGGCGTATATTTTAGTGCCAACATAAAAGGGATAAGGAAAGAGAAAATGACCAGTCGAATCTTATTAGTAGAAGACGATTTAACATTAGCTGATTGGGTTTGTGAGTATCTTCGCGAACAAAATTTTATTGTCGACCATGTAGCTCGCGGTGACTTAGTGATGGACGCTATGGAAAAGTTTCAACCACAATTGGTATTGCTCGACATTATGTTACCGGGTTTAAATGGTATTGAGGTCTGCCGGTTAATTCGCCAAGAAAGTCAGCTACCTATTATAATGCTAACAGCAAGAGCCGATGAGTTTGATGAAGTTATTGGCCTAGAAGCTGGCGCTAATGACTATGTGATAAAGCCTGTTCGTCCACGCGCCCTCCTTGCTAGAATAACAGGTGCTTTAAAACATAGCGCTCCCATAGAAACGTCTACGCAAATCATTACCCATGGCTCACTTATTATTAACAGTGAAGCTAAAAGAGTCACTTATAAGAATGAAGAAGTTGAATTATCCACCAGCTTATTTGCTTTTTTAACCTTTCTTGCCAGTCATGCTGGAGAAGTGGTTGACCGAGATACGGTATTTAAAGCGTTAAAAAGTCGTGAATACGACGGACAAGACCGTCGCTTTGATGTGATGCTTTCAACGCTGCGTAAAATATTTAATGACGATCCGCAAAAGCCACAAAAATTCAAAACGGTTTGGGGCAAAGGTTATTTATTTGTTGCCGACGCTTGGGCTGAATAAAATAAATGAAGCGCTTATATATCAGTATGGTAGTTGCGGTTTTAGGCGCATTATTTATCATTAGTTGGGGGCTCGATAAACTTGTCGCTAAACAAGGTGATGAGTATGAAAATACTGAATTAGTGATTTATCAAAAACTCATTGATGGTTTTGAACAACAACTATCAACTATAAAAGTCGAGCAATTATTAGCAAAAACACGTCAATTAGCACAGTATTATCAGGTTAATGTTTCACTTGAAAATACTGATAATATTGCCCTACCACAATCTTTACTCGCACAACTTTCGCAAACAGGTGGGTTACTGCTTGCATCTAACGACGACGCTTACTTATTAAGAAAAGTAACCTTACACCCAGAGATACTTATACATTTACAGTTACCTCAGCTGGTGCCTGAAAATGAACAAGAAAACCTTTTATTTACCTTAATTCTCTACCTAGGTATTTGTGGTATTTTATTGCTGTGGCTATTACCTTTAACACGTCGGCTTTACTTACTTACTTTTGCAGCGGCCAAAATAGGCGCAGGCGATCTTTCAGTACGTGTGCCTTATAACCGTTTGTCTTATATCAATACTTTAGAAAGTAGTTTTAATCATATGGCGGCGCGTATAGAGAAGCTGGTCGCTGATAATAAAATTCTTGCCCGAAGTATTTCTCACGATATTCGTACACCGATGTCGTGTTTACGATTTGGTGTTGAAGCAGCTTTAGACTGTGATGATTTAACAAAGAAAAATAATTATTTGTCGCGTATGGAAAATGAATTAACACGTATGGAAGATATGACCACCGCTTTTCTAGACTATGCGGGCATGGAAAGGCAAAGCTTTCACTTAAAGCCTGAGTTAATTGATGTAAATAATTTAATTGAGCTGGTGACTAGTGACTGTCAATCATTAGCTGAGCAACATAATATTAAGTTAACCTGTCAGTCATTAGCCTCAAAAAAAGCCTATTCTTTAGATTTTCATTGGTGTTATCGCGCCGCACTAAACTTAGTCAGTAATGCTATTCAGCATGCAAAATCACAAGTAATACTGTCAATAGTCATTACTAACCAAGGGGTTGAAATAGCGGTAGAAGATGACGGTGACGGTATTCCAAAAGATAAACGAGATGTTATATTTTCTCCTTTTATAAAACTCGACAGTTCGCGTTCACGAGAACAAGGACACTTTGGTTTGGGGCTTGCGATTAGTGCTAAAGTGATGGATTGGCATCAAGGAAAAATTAAAGCAGATGTCGCCACTCACCTTTCAGGTGCACGCTTTAGTTTATTATTTCCAACGCAGAGCAATACAGATAATTCAAAATAATAGCCATTTCACCAACGCTTAACTATGCTTGTTCTTCAAATAAGATCATTATTAAAACAAGGAACAAGTTATGTCATCATTACTTATTTTTAACTTTGATGGTACTTCTAATGAACCAAGTGACGCTGAACAGAGCATCAACGCTCAGGGGACCAAAAAAGACGACAATATTACCAACATAGTTAAGTTTCATTTACTGTGTGGCGGAAATTTAAAAAGTGCTGCTGGCCATGCAAGTGGTTGGGAAAACAGTAAACAAAAATGCTTCTACTATCACGGTATTGGTACTTATGGCAGTCGATTACGACGAGCTATTAATGCTTTAATCTCTCCAGAAAAATCAGATGTTGCTAATATTCTCAACCAAGCAAAAGCAGACTTTATTCAACATTTTAAAATTGGTGATGAAGTACTTTTAACAGGGTTTAGTCGAGGAGGAGCACTTGCGAGGCGCTTTTGCACTATTATTAGCCATGATATGCCAGAGCTGAAAATCTACCAGGCGATTTTTGAAACGGTTGCTTCGATTGGTTTACCTAACTTAAGTAAAAACGATCGTCCTCATTCTGAGGTTATCTTTGAGCATGGTCATACACTTGCTTCTACTGTAGAAAAAGCCCTTCATATGGTTGCACTTGATGATAAAAGAAAAGCCTTTCAACCAACACTAATGAACCTTGATGAACGTATTTTAGAAGTGTGGTTTGCCGGAGCACATTCAGATGTGGGCGGCGGCTATTATCGCGATGGTTTATCTGACATTACTTTACGGTTCATGCTTAATTGGCTTAAAGAATTACCCATTAAATTAACCTTAAAAACCATGGATAACATTGACTTCACAACACTTTTACCTGAAAAAACCAAATATAATATTAGCATTGATGATGTTATTATAACGCCTAATGTTTTTGGTAAAAATCATCAACAAGACCGTCTTCCCATTATTAACTGGTTCACCTTAACCGACCGACGTTGTTGTGTAATTGCCCATGACGAAGTTTCCAGCACCTTACCTATCGTTCATCACTCTGTTGCGCAAAGGATCAATGGCGATAGAGACTATCGGCCCGAAACATTAAAAGGCGTTCCACATCAAATTATTTACCCCAGCGAAGAAAAAATAGCGGCGACTGGGGTTAAAGATCATATTGTATTCGCACAACGAAATTTAAAAGTACTCGATATGGGTCAATCAACCATCGTCAGCATATTCGCTTATGAGCCTAATAATCATACCGCGCTAATGCTTGAGAAAGGTAAAACGTATCAGTTTATTGTTGAAAACTCAGTAAATAACAAACAGCAGCAATGGTTTGACGCCACCATAGCTTGTGATGCTAATGGCTGGGATAGAGATGATGTATCCTTAGGATTAAAGGAGATTGCTATTGCCGCAATGGCGCCGTTTAAACGCTTTCCTGATGCAAAGTGGTTTACGTTAATTGGCTCAATAGGAACCGCAAGTGACGATGCTTTTCTCATTGGTACTGAATTAACGCATTATACCGCCCCTAAATCTGGAGAGTTTTGCGCTTATGCTAATGACTTAGTGCGTTATTACGGCAATAACTCAGGTAAATTATTACTGACCGTACGATGCATTTCTGCATAAAGGTATGTTAACTTAATTAAAGACACCAACATTTCGTAAATATGAGGAAAGCTTTAACTTCCCATATTTGCGGCTTTCTATTAATATAGCCATTGATTTCATCTCAAAAAATCAGCCAATAACATTCTAAAGTGAAGGACTATTTTGTCTTTAAATTTATCAATGACAAACGCTAGCAGTAAATAATTATGACTAAAGTTGTTAATAACGAAATTCTAAACCAAGTTTTAACGAATTACCGATGCTCTATTGATAACTGTACAGTATCTCCGTTAGGGAACGGCTTAATTAACAGCACATATCTTGTCAGTAGTAATAACGCTAATTTTGTTTTACAGCGAATCAATAAAAACGTTTTTAAGAAGCCCGCAGACGTTATTAATAATGCTGAGTTAGTTAACAAACACTTACTAGCAAAAAAACAAAAAAATTTATATTCGCTATCCCCCATTGGGCAAGTCGCTACTATAAATGCAGAAGCGATGGTTATTGATGCGAGCAATGAGTATTGGCGTGCTATTCAATACATACCCAATTGCTTTACCGTTGAGGAAGTTAAAACGCCAGAGCAAGCGAGACAAGTCGGCTCAGCTTTTGCGCAGTTTACTTCTGCATTAGGTGATTTCCCTGCCGAATCGTTAGTCGAAACTATCCCTGATTTTCATAATTTGTCTAAGCGAATTAATCATTTAAGAGCGGTCATTAAAGCTGATCCACAGCATCGCTTATCGTCATGCCAAACATTAGTTGATTTTTGCTTTGCACAACAAAATTTTATTGATGAAGTCGTACTCTTAACACAACAACTTCCAATACAAGTTACCCATAACGATACTAAAATTAATAATTTATTGTTTTGTGCCAAATCGAACATACCACTTGCTGTGATTGATTTAGACACTTGTATGCCGGGATACCTCATGCATGACTTTGGCGATATGGTCAGAACCTGTTGTTCAAACTTACCTGAAGATGGCAAAGATTTAGCTAATATGTCGGTTAGTTATGATATTTATAGTGCATTAGCACAAGGTTATATTGAAGCCTTTGGTGATAAAATGTCTGAACTTGAGCAGCAAAGCTTAGCCATTGGCGCACAGTTACTCCCATTTATGATCGGTGTTCGGTTTTTAACAGATTATTTAGATGGTGATAACTATTTTCATGTTGAACATGAAGGCCATAACTTAGAGCGAGCCAAAAACCAGCTTAATCTTTATCGTTTATTACATAAAAACCATGAAAAACTGAATAAAATAACTCATCATTCCTCCCTCGTCTTAATTTAGTGCAGCACAGTTTTATCTCTTTATATGATTAAATAAGCAACCGGTAAATAACCTAATTTAAGTTAGGTTATTTTCCGGTTCAGCATTAAAACGGTTAACCTTTTAAATGTAAATGAGTGGCGCTTTTAATGGATTCATCGAGCAAGATTTACACTCACGTTAAGGTTAGCAAGCCTTTACGTATGAATAACTTTAAAAATCTGGCTAAAGGAAGGTTTAGGATAAATGTCTATTGCTAAATGTAACTCTTTCGCAATATCACTAGAAGAGATAACACCACGAATATGATGATGCTCTCTATCAAGAACTAAGCAATGACGTAACCCATAGTTTTCTAATGCCGCAACAACATCATTAACAGTGGCTTTTTCTATTTCCTTAAAGTCAAACGCATGTAACGTATCTCTTGCAAGCATCAAATCACTGACTAAGACCTCATGGCGATCACGTCCTTTAGCAACCTCTGAAACTATAAGGCGTTCGGTTAACTCTTCGGTACTAATTATCCCCATAAAATCATCATTTTTTGAAACAACGATTTTCATTGTTACATGGGTTTTTCGCATTAAGTTTAAGGCTTCCGCTGCGGTAGTCACTCCTTCAATAACTAATGCTTTATACGCCTTAAAGTCAGTAAACACCTGTTTAGCTGGAGACATTAACGTTGTTTGTTCAAAATACTCGGGAGAAATAATGTTATCGACTAAATCTAAATCAAATAATTGTAATTTTTTCATAATAACCTCTAATTTTATAAAAATAATACGGCTTTAACAGAACGATCAACTAACGATCAATCGTGTTTTATACCTAACGGAATGTTTAAGTTCGCTGCTAAGCTGATCAAATGCGGGTTCAAAAATAGCGTTTATACAATTAATCAGTTCAGTGTAGAACTAAGGTTTCACTCTTTATCAAATAGAATGTTAATCCTATGCTTCATGACAAAAAATGCTTGTATCATCAGAACAGTCTTCTCAATAAATGAGCGACATGACGCCAAAAAACAAGACGAAAATTGACTTAATGATAAGTGGTGAGATTTATACAGTGATAGAGGGAGGAGCTCTTGGTTGCAGAGATTGAAATTTATTTTTTAATCTGTTTAGATTTTTGTTTGCTAGGTGTTTAGATAGGTGAGTTAGTTGAAGTATTCTATTATTTCTATCGGTATCTGTAACTAAAGAATACAACTCATGTTCTGAATCTAATTGAATATCAGTCACTACATCAAGAAATAACGTGCTAGCAGTGTTAACTTTTATTTCATCAGCAACACTATAACCCAACTCAATAGTTGAGTAAGTTACAGAAAATAAAAATATTGTAAAAATAAATTTATACACAAATTTCTCTGAGTTGATGATTACCTATAATAATATTGAGTAACAAACATATTTTTCAAGTGAGTAAATGTAATTATTTATTTCGATTGTTTTTGGTGACATCCTCCTCATTAATATTTAGCCGCTACTTTACCGGTGTTATTTTATTCATATTTTCATTTAACGTGCCATTACAAAACGAATACAACAACCTAAAAGCTTTGTAGAATACCTATCCAAACACCATTGTGATTGTTTGTTTTTCCCCCTACACTAACTGTCAAAATAAAATAATAATAACAACAATGGCTCAGAATAGTAAATTCACTACGCTGTTTGTTAATTACACCGCTAACATCAAGCGCTATATCAATAAAATTGTCAGTCCTGATGATATTGATGACATTATTCAAGAAACGTTTATTCGTACTTATGAAGCGGATCTCAAAGAAGAAATAAAATACGCCCGCAGTTTTATGCTTAAAACAGCTAAAAACCTTGCTTTAAATCATGTTAATAAGTGGGATAATAAATACAACGACCCGCTTGATGATTTTTCTGACCCTGTGGTTGGATTAACCTCGTTAAAATTTGAAGAACAGTTTGAGAGCAAAGAACGTTTCTTATTATTTTGCCGTGCTACCGAGCAATTATCTGACGTTGTACGTAAAACATTCATATTAAAAAAGGTTTACGGCTTTAGTCAAAAAGAAATTGCTAACTATTTAAACCTTAGTGAAAGTACTATTGAAAAACATGTCGCCAAAGGTCTATTAAAGTGCGCAGAATATATGGAAAGGGTTGAACAAAATAGTACACCAAAAACTTCAGTCTTAAGAATTAACGCACGTTCAATAACAAAATAAAGTATTAAAAAGAAAGAATATTGTATGACAACCATTAAACCATTTACGAGTAAAGACGATATCAAAGCGCAAGCATGCCTTTGGATAAGTAAAATCGATCGAGGTCTTTCTCTAGAAGAAAAACTTGCCTTACAACAATGGGCCAAGCAAAGTGATTTTTACCGTAACTCTTTATTTTCTCTCGCGGCATTTTGGGATGATTTAAGTGTGCTCAATGAGTTAAGTGCTCTATTTCCTCTAGAAAAAACAATGCCAGAAAAAAACAGTTTTATCGCTAGATATGCTATCGCAGCGAGCACAGCCTTTATTTTGTTATTTGCTGGGAGTTTATTTATGAATATCTCTCCTTTTTCTGATGCAACTAACGACAAACAATTTGTCGAAGTAAGAACGTTACAAACACTCATTGGCCAACAAACGCGGTTTTCACTGTCTGATGGTTCAAGAATAAAGCTTAATACCAACAGTTTAGTCAACGTCAGCTTTTCAAAAAACAACCGCTTATTAACGCTTATCAAAGGCGAAGCTAGTTTTGATGTGGCCAAAGATAAAAGTAGACCCTTTACCGTCACGGTAGGTGAAAAATCATTTACGGCTTTAGGCACTATTTTTAATGTACAAAAAAAATCGAATGAAAATATGGAACTCGTTGTCACTGAAGGTCGTGTACTGATAACAAAATCAAGCGAACCATTAAATAAAATAGCAAACATGCTTACGATTTTACCTAAAGAAGCGTTACCGGGTGTATTAATAACATCAGGTGAAATTGCGACTATTGAAAATAACACTCAAACGTTAAATCAAAAAATATCATTTGAAAAGATTCAACGTGAACTCGCATGGCAGCAAGGTATGTTGGTCTTTACCGGTGAACCACTTGATGAAGCATTAGCAGAGGTAAGCCGCTACACCACAACAACGTTTGAAATTGATGATGATGCCTTGACTAAAATAAAAGTGGCGGGTTACTTTAAAGCGAACGATATTGACGGATTACTTAAATCTTTGAGTAGCAATTTTAATATTCAATTTGAAAAAATAAATAACACCTCGATTCGCTTGAGTTTACATGCTTCAAAATAATTACGCGTATTCCCTATTTTCTAACTCAATATATTTTTTATAAAATATTATAGAGGAAATTTCCTTCTGAACTGTTTATTACATCTGCAAGGTTGGCAAAAGTTATTTTGTCGTTTTCAACTTTCTGTATTTCAGCCGTCAACAAGCGTAACCCTGTTTTTATGCGCTTGTATTTTATTCACGTCTGGAGCATTTGCCGAAAGCTTGATCAACTTTACAGTGAAGAAACAACGTGCTGATAAAGCGCTTATTTCGTTTGCGTTGCAGGCAAATAAAACAATTTTATTTTCCTATGATTTAACAAAAGATCATGATGCAAATGAATTACAGGGCGAATATTCGGTAAAAGACGGCTTACAAAAACTTTTACAAAATACCGACTTAATCGCTGTTATAGATAACACTGGTCAACTGAGCATAAAACAACATAAACATCTCAGGAGTGATATAACAATGGATAAAAAGACAATGCTCAAAGCCGCTTTAGTACCACTTTTACTAAGCGCAGCCAGTCAAACTGCACTGGCCCAAGAGCCTGCTCAGGTCAATGAACAAGAAGTAGAAAAAATTTCAGTTATTGGTAGCCGTGTTGCAGGTCGTTCTGCTGAAGATTTACCTGTTCCTGTAGATATCTTATCTGCTGAAGCGTTGCTTAATACAGGGCAAACTGAAGTGGGTCGAATGTTACAAGCTATTGCCCCATCGTTTAACTTTTCTAGCTCGTCAATTAGTGATGGAACTGATGCATTGCGCCCAGCAACATTACGCGGTTTAGGCCCCGATCAAACGTTAGTATTGATCAATGGTAAACGTCGCCATCAAGCCAGTTTAATTCATATTAATACTTCTGTTGGTCGTGGTACTGCTGGCACCGATATGAATGCCATCCCTGCTGCCTCTATAAAGCGTATTGAAGTATTACGTGATGGTGCTGCTGCACAATATGGTTCAGACGCAATTGCTGGTGTCATAAATATTATTCTCAAAGATCAAAGCGAAGGCGGAAGTGTTGCCGTTTCTTATGGCGAGAATTCAGCCGGCGATGGTGAAACGACTAATATTGATATTTCAAAGGGTTTTTTATTGGGTGATAGTGGCTTTCTTAATACCACGTTAAACATACGTGATAGAGGCTATTCAGATCGAGCAGGTTTACATGGTTCATGTCAGTTTTCAGGTTGTACGCAACTTGATAACGGAGATTATTTATTAGGTGATCCGCGAGAAGCTACCGCAACACGTGAAACCTTTCGTATAGGTGATGCAGACTCTGATCAAATAGGGCTAACCATCAATACAGGTTACGATTTAGCCGATGGGGAGTTATATGGTTTTATCACTTATTCAAGCCGTGATAATGAATCAGCCGCTTTCTTTCGTCATAATGCAAACGGTGGAGGTAACGCTCAACTTCAAGATGGTGATGCAACCATTCCTGCTGGCTTCTTACCTAAAATCAATACTCAAATAAAAGATATTTCATATAACTTTGGCTATAAAACCGAATTTAATAATGATTCATCATTAGATTTATCATATACCTATGGTGAAAATAATATTGATTACACCACCCAAGATACGATTAACTCATCCTATGCGAACTCATTAATCTACACTTCGGAATTATCCGCTGATGATATACGTCGTTCCATTCCCCGTGAAGCCTTTGCTTACGGATTAGAACTGACATTACAAACGCTTAACATTGATTATACCAAAGCTTTTGATTGGTTTTCTTTAGCAATGGGCGCTGAACTGCGCACTGATGAATTTAGAGTTAGCGCCGGTGATGAATACTCTTATCGTGATTATGATACCGACGCACAAGGTAACAGCTTATATGCTACCGACCGAAGTGCAGGTACTCAAGGGTTTGGCGGTACGGCGCCGTTGCAATCTGTTGATGAATCTCGTGATGTGATTTCATTTTATATCGATACCGAAGCAGAAGTTACCGATGAACTGATTATCAGTACCGCAGTACGTTATGATGACTACGACGGTTTTGGAGATAGCACTAATTTTAAACTTGCGGCTAATTGGTCAATTACTGAAGATGTCTCATTACGTGCCGCTATGAGTACAGGTTTTAGAGCTCCGTCAATGCAACAGCTTTATACAGATAATATCAGTACCCAATTCCAAACTAATCCAAATGGTGGTGACCAAATTGCTGTGCAAATAGGTACTTTCCGCAATGACAGTATTTTAGCGCAAGCCATTGGCATTCCAGAGCTCAAAGAAGAAGTGTCCACTAATTTTAGTATCGGTTCTGTTGTAAAAGTTACCGATAATATTAATTTAACGATTGATTTCTACTCTATCGATATTGAAGACCGTATTGTGTTGAGTAATTCATTAGGTCAAGGTTTATCACCAGCACTTGATGCCGCATTAACCTCTTCTGGAGCGGGTGCGGGGCAATTCTTTTTAAATGGGGCAGACACTGAAACCAAAGGTGTGGATATTATCACCACTTGGAAGACAGAGCTTATGTCGGGCACTTTAGACTTAACGTTAGCTGCAAATTTCTCTGAAACAGACGTTACCGATACCTATACACCAGAAGGTAGTGCGTTAGGTGGGATTTCACCTGATGATGTTTTTTCTGAGCAAGCGATTTCTATTATTGAAGAATGGCAACCTCAAGACCGCATTAGTTTAAGTGGCTTATATAAAGTTGGCGATTTCACTATTAATTTAGCCTTTAATCGTTACGGTGAATACACAGTGCTTGACGGCGAAAGACAAACCTACGGTGCTGAAGTATTAACTGATTTACGTGTAAATTATCAGTTTAACGATGAGCTTTCATTTAACTTTGGTGGCAATAACATTTTTGATGTTTACCCAGATAAAAATGAAATAGGTAATTCTCGTTCAGGTACCATTGTTGACGCAAGTGGCAATGTTATTGTGAGTAGCCCTGGGGTGTTTACTTATTCACGTCGCTCAGCACCTTTTGGTTTTAATGGTGCTTACTTCTACGCGGGTGCTGAATACCGCTTCTAGTGCTTGGTAAGTGAGTATAATCAAAAAAGCAAAGTGCATGCACTTTGCTTTTTTTATCACTATAACTCACTTAACATCAATAATTAACTTAAAAGTAAACCACTGCTCGTTATTTGATTTATTGATCAGGGTCTAAACCGTGCTTAATTTTCTCTATTCGCTCTTGATGGCGATGATGCGCTTTTAATGCCGCAATAGAAAAAGCACCAACAATAGCAATAATTGGTATTAATAATGATAATGTCGCAGGGTTAAGTAGCGTTTCTATCCATCCCATTTTCAAGTCCTTTCAAAATATTTTCGTGGAGCCTATTCACTATTCTTCGAAATACGTGCCCCAACCATCATAGTCAACTTTACATTGCTTTGCTAACTCGAACATCTTTGTTGTTTCTTCAAAAATAATTTCTTCGTCAAGTGGCTGTTCAGTAATAATATCAAAAGCGAAAACTTTATCGCCATTTTCTAACTCAGCTTCTTCAGGGTCTTCTATTTCTAAACCCATTTTGAAAGCAGCGATAGCCGCTTTCTCTAGTACATCAAAATCTGAACTAGAAAAATGATGTTCAATAGTATGATGCACCTCTTCGTTGGTACCGTCTTCTATCAGTGTATTAACCAAATTATTGGTATGCTCTTGCCATTGCTGTAATTCTTCATCTATCATTATTTTCTCAATTTTTAACGTTCTTGTTTACGATGAGCTCGTTTCCAGACTCTTTACTGAGCTCTGCAATCTTCACAAGCATTTTTTTATGTGCGCTATTAGCAACTTCTCTAATACTTTCTTTAGCATCATTATTAAAATATATAGGATCTAATAGTTCAATAATCAATTTACCATTGTTCCAACGCCCTAACTTTATTTTTCCGTGGCTGTTACTTACACAGACCGGGATAATAGGTACATTGGCTTGTTGTGCTGTTCGAAACGCGCCGGTTTTAAAAGGAAGTAACCCTTTACCATTACTTCTCGTTCCTTCAGGAAATAACCAAACAGAGAGTTCTTTTTCAGTAATTTTTTTCGCGGTTAACGCAATAGTGTTCATCGCTTTACTTGAATTTGAACGGTCAATTAAAATGTTACCTGTTAACCAGTACATTTGTCCGAAAAAAGGGATCCACTTTAAACTTTTCTTACCAACGCTCACCGTAGAAGGCTGAACAGCAGCACCAACAGTAAAAATATCGTAGCTGTTTTGATGGTTACAAATATAAACGGCCGGCCCCACATTTTTAATACTTTCAGGTGTTCTTACTTCAATACTTAAGCCCAGAAGTGTCGAAACTTTACTCATATAACGCGCAGTATGAAAAACATTATTTCGATGAAATGGCCGTAATATGCTATAAAAACATGCCACAGTGGAAATAAAAACTAAAGCAAGTGTCATTAAAATAAAACGAATTACAGCTAACAAATTTATATCCTAATTATTATATATCGGCGCAGTATACCTTATAGATGTTCGACTGCACTACCCTATTTACAGAGTCGCCTAAGCAATGGGACTATCAGTAACTTCACCACCTAATCAAGTTGTGGTGGTAGCCTCTAAAAGTGCCGGTTGTTGTATTTTTATATGCGCCACGTCATCAAAGATGATGTGCTTTGTATAATATTAATTTCCGTCATAATATTATACAAAATATTCACTATATTTATCTATTTTAACCTTTACGGTTAAAGTCGATTTAAGGGGATATTTAAAGACTGCTCATTGCGCACTCATCTTGGTTAGCGCGCTATTTGAATTTCTCGATATTTCATATACAGCACTTTGAAGCGTTCGTACTCGAAAGCCGAACCCGAGGCGTAATACCTAAACGGCAAATTAGCACGAGTATTAATACTTCCCAATAATGAAAGAAACATTTCTTCTTCTGCTGTCATACCGAGTTCATCGATGACAACTTGCAAAGCAAACATATCTATCGAAGTCCCCGCAGCATCACGTAATGAAGATGGTCCTAATAATGGTAGAACTAAATAAGGTCCGGGATTAACTCCCCACACTCCCAGTGTTTGACCAAAGTCTTCATTTTGCTCGACCAAGCCTATTGATGTCGCCACATCAAATAACCCCAAAACCCCCACGGTGGTATTTACCGCAAAGCGACCCAAAGTTTCAGAAGCGACGCTGGGCTTACCTTGTAAAATAGCGTTAATAAAAACAGGGAATTCGCCTAAGTTTTTAAAAAAGTTACTAATACCTTTCTCAACAAGATCAGGTGTTACCGCTTTATAACCTGCAACAATTGGTAATAGTACATATTCGTCGGCTTTAGCATTGAAGTAATACATCCGGCGATTAAATCCTTCCCAAGGATCATCATATTGATTAGTAACCGCTTTTTCTTCATAGACCGAAGACAATTTAACCCGTGGTTTTTCAACATTGTCTTCTAATTCAGGTATAGATGAACATGCAGAAAGTAGCGCAATCAATAAAATAGCGAGACTTTGTGTTAATAATTTAAAAAACGCCATCATTGTTTAGCACCTTGAAATTGACTATTGAGGTACTCAACGAAACTGACTCTGTCGATGTTTCCACAGTGTCCGCCACGAGGAAATATTTTTGCCCTCAAACCAAAAACATCTTGTAAATATTCCACTTCACCTTTAGCTAAAATAATATCATCAGCATTAGTCACTAAACTTATTTTGTCTGAATGGCGTAAATAGTTTTCTATGTTTTTTAAACTCAGCCGAGCAATCAGTGCCTCGCGCGTTAAACTCGCATCGCTTTCTTGTTGCCAAGGTACCAGCACTTTTTCAAAGTACTCTTTAAAGGTAATAACACTTGCTCGATACATAGAATGAGTAATACTTTCAAATTTATTAATCTTATGATTTTTATATATAATACCACCAACGTTATAGCTAACATCTAATGCAAACAACATATCTGTTGACGACATCCGAAACGATGCACCTATTAACAGTTTTAGTTCCTCTTCTGACAAATTAGCATCTCTAAATAAAGCATAGATAGCACTTTGAGAAAATGAAGATGACTCTTGCTCTGCATAACTGTCAGCAAACCTTAAAAATATATCATCAAGCATCGTTGAAGCCGCATCTGGACCACCTTCTTTTAAATCTAAATAGCTATCAAGTATGTTAACTGAGTTGTATAAACTAACAGGAGGATTGATCAGAACGACTTTTTCAAAGTTAAAAATCTGTTCACTTTCATCAAGTTGAGCAACATAGGCAGAATGAGCCCCACCCAAGCTATAACCTGTTAATGAAAAGGTGGTGGCGACAACATTGTCTTCAGTGATAACTTGCTGATAAACCTTTTTCATTATGCGATAGAGGTTTTTAGCATCTTGTTCTAGCACACCTGGGAAATCAGTACTCGAATCTAAGTTAATGATAAAATTAGAATATGTCGGCGAAGAAAGAGATATGACATGATAGCCTTGTTGATATAAGGTTTTTTGTAGGCTAATCATCTTTGCACTATTGTAACTTGCTCCGGTACCAGCAATGACAAAAGCTAATGGAGCTTTTTCTTCTTGCTTGACTAATGAATATTTCATTTTAGTGCTATACCAAAACACGTCAGGAATCGATGCAACAGAACGCAGTGCTATTTCTTTTTCAATGATGGGGATTTCTGCGGGTAATGAAGCTTCAGCTTCTTGACAATATCCTGTAACCGTCGCTTGATATTGTGTATATTCAATATCACAGGTTTCTGCTTTTACTTCGAGTGGCGGTTGGGTATTAGCACTACACGCTGTTATGAACAACACAATAACTATGCTTTTAAATCGCACGACTTCCCTTATTAATTCAATATTATATGCTTTTATCTCTGTATATAATTATAACTGACTATTTGCGGTGCTCCAAAAGAGCAAACGATGCCGTTAAGCTAAATCAGCCACTAAATTGCTACAATAAAGCGCATTAATGATCTATTTATATTTTATTAATGCCACTTTAGTTCTGTTTTTTTTCTGTTGTTCATTAACTTTAATCCTTATAAATATCAACAAATAAGCTAATAAAGTAATATTCCTCTTAAAAATAACGCCTTTTTTATAATACTTGCCTATAGTTAAAAAGAGCATAAAAGTCTTAATTCTTCCAATAGGTTATTTAATGAAAATATTTATAAAATTAATCTTATCAATGGTATTTATAGTCGGTGTATTATTTAATGCACACGCTTATAGCGAGGAAAAAAATTCCAATCGCATTATTGATGGAGCATTAATTAGCGACTGGGCCAACTCGGCATTAATTTTTAATTCATTAAATCAAGCCTATGATTTAGAAGCATTAGGTTTCCCCATTTCAAACGAAAATATCAGCCCTCCAAATACACCATTAATGAACAAGCTTGAAACGCATCAAGTTGCTGTCATTTTTGAAAATGACGCATTTAGTGCCCAAAGTGGTTTTTTAACCAAAAAAGTCGACCAAGTCAGTGAGCAAGCTTTTTTTATTCAAGGCAGCTATAGGGTACTACAAGAAGAAAATTTCATCTTACTTGTCACCGCAAAAATAGAGTCTTTGAATGAGCATTCCATTTATCAGTTTTATAGTAATGACTTTGTTTCTCGCGAAACAGCTGCCACAAAAGCCACGGGTTCAAAATCTTATGCTAGGTTTGGCATTTTAGGACAGTACTCAATCAACAGTAATTGGTCTTTAACTGGCGGACTAACCTCTACAGCTCATGAAGAATCATCGAATATCCGGCCCGTTTATAATATGCAAAAAGAACAAGTCGCTGTGTTTGGTACAACCTATACTTTCTAATCGTAAATCGTTGCAAAAACAGAGTAAAAAGGCGCTATCATAAATGATAGCGCCTTTTTTAATGATACTATTTAAATGAAAATTTTAGAGGACTAGAACAAGTGTTCATCTAAATCAAATAACGTATCACAACCCGCTTTAATAGACGCTGCGAGTGACAAACGACGTGGCAACAAACGTGCAAAGTAGTAGCGCGCTGTTTTTATTTTACTTTCGTAAAATTCATCACTTGAACCCTCTTGAGCCAAAGCTGACTCAGCCATTTTTGCCCAAACAAATGCCATTGCCGTGTAACCAAAGACATGTAAATAATCGTTAGCTGATGTACCCAACTCTTCAATATTGCCTTGCGCGGCTTTAAGAATATGCTGGGTTAATTCAGCTAAATCAATATTGGCATCTTTTAACGGCTGGATAAATTCTTGCATATTAGTTGCTGATGTTTGCTCAATGTAAGTGTTCACTTCATTGATAAAAACCTGCATCAATTCGCCTTTACTTGCCGCGACTTTTCTCGCTAATAAGTCCATCGCTTGAATACCATTAGTGCCTTCATATATTTGTGCAATGCGAACATCTCTCACTAACTGTTCTTGTCCCCATTCACGAATATAACCGTGGCCACCCAATATTTGTTGACCTGCAACCGTATTATCGAGACCTAAATCAGTAAAAAAAGCTTTTGCTAAAGGTGTCATAAGTGCAGACAAACTCTCGCCCTTAGCTTTTAATTCACCTTCACCATAAGTTGCCATATCGAGTGTCATTGAAATATACGTAGACAATGCTCGTGAACCTTCAGTTAATGCCTTCATGTTAAGTAACATACGACGAACGTCACCATGAACAATGATAGGATCAGCTGCTTTTTCTGGGTATTTAGCACCCGACAGTGAACGACCTTGTAAACGTTCTTTAGCATATTCTAAAGCGTTCTGGTATGAACGTTCTGCCGCACCAATACCTTGGATGCCGACGCCGATGCGCTCAAAGTTCATCATGGTGAACATACAAGCTAGACCCTTGTTTTCTTCACCGACCAAGTAACCTTTTGAACCATCAAAATTCATTACACAAGTTGCAGAAGCATGGATACCCATTTTGTGCTCAATTGATCCACAAGTAACATTGTTAAAATCGCCTAAAGACTCATCTTCATTAACTTGATATTTTGGCACTAAAAAGAGTGAAATACCACGAGGGCCCGCTGGTGCACCCGGTAATTTTGCCAGTACTAAATGGACTATATTTTCAGTGATATCATGTTCACCAGCAGTAATAAATATTTTTGTACCTGTGACCGCAAAGCTGCCATCTTCTTGAGGAATAGCTTTGGTATAAATCAAACCTAAATCAGTACCGGAATGTGGTTCAGTTAAGCACATCGTTGCCATCCAGTCGCCAGCATATAAGCGCGTTAAATAACGCTCTTTTAATTCATCTGTCGCATGTTTAGCAATAGATAAACCAGCACCTGCCGTTAATCCTGGATATAATGAAAAAGCAATATCAGCTGAACACAGCATTTCTTCGTGTAATGCAGTAATGACTTTAGGCATACCCATGCCACCAAATTCAGGTTCACCACCTAAACTTGTCCAACCACCGTCAGAATAAGTTTTAAATGCCTCTTTATAGCCAGGAGCAGTCGTTACCTTTCCTTCATTGAAGCTCACACCAATTTCATCGCCTTGGCGTGAGAGAGGTGCAATTTCTTGTTCAGCTATTTTGGCACATTCTTGTAAAATGGCTTGTGCTGTCTCGCGATCAACATGTTCAGATAAGCTAGGCATTGACTGCCACATTGCTTCCATTGAAAAAACATCATATAACAAAAAATTCATATCTTTTAATGGTGCTTGATAATCAGCCACGGTATTCTCCTCGTTTTTTATGTTACTACAAATAACATTAATTTAACTTTTGAAACAATCATTTCAAACATGTGTTTGAATATAGCAAAATCTCCTTAAAAGTAAAGCGTCAACGATTAAATATTCCGTCATCACTTTGCCATTGGTATGAAAAGTAAAAATGCGTTAATGTTAGATTAGATTATATTTTTGTTAGTGGTTTGATTATTCTCGATGACTCGCGATATTTTAAATAAAATTCTTTGCATAGTTCTTTACTTTTTTATGCCCTCTTTGGCTTTTGCCGATCAACTTGCCTTTTCAAAAATAGAAAAAGGTGACAACTATCAATTTAATTATCAATGGCTCGACTATCAAGGTGACACGCAAAACCTGCAGTTTATAATGGCTAAGCGAGCATTGTTTGATCGTTTCAGAAATTTCAAAGTGTTTAAGCCTGAAATGGCAAAATTCTCAATTAATAATGCGCTACAAAAAAAGCTGCGTGCAGAGCCTATTAATGGCGTAATGATCAATTTTAGCAAAAATACCGATGACGGTGAAATTGTCATAAAAGGACGAAACAACCAAACAATCAATGCCGCTTACGCTAGAGTTTATAAGTTAAAGCAAGAATTAAGTGATCAATATTTAGCAAATAATTATTATCATCAATTTGTAACTCACGATCAAATAAACGCGGTAAAACCAAATCATAGCCAATTTGCAAGTATTTCGAGCATCGATTTAAAGTCAGTTAAGCCAATAATTCTTGAAAAATTTTTAATAAAAAACATTCGTAAGGTTACTGACTATGTTCTGGGGTTTGTACAAAGTATTCCTTACGCAACGTTAGAATCAAGGGTAACCGCTTCTGGTGCCGGATTTAATCCGCCATTAAAACTACTATGGGAAAACCAAGGAGATTGTGACAGCAAAGTAACACTAACGGCTGCGATTCTGCGCAGTCTGATGCCACGTATAAAAATGATTTTAGTCTTTATTGATAATCACGCTTTATTGGGTATAAAAATACCTGTGCAAGCTAATGACCAAACAATCGTTATTGATGAAATAACATATGTACTTGCTGAGCCAACAGGCCCGAGACTACTACCTTTAGGTGAAATAGCACAGGTATCTGAATTAGCCGTAGGTAACGGGCATTTCACTGCAGAGCTATTCCATGCAAAAGTAAAACCTCAACCCCAAAAGACAATTGAACAAAAAGACACCGCATTCATTGATGAGGAACAATAATTAAGCCTGTTTATTAAGAACTTCTAAAATACCAGAAAGTAGTAATTCAGCATTAATAGGTTTTGCCATATGCTTATTCATGCCTGCCGCAAAGCTTCTTTCTTTGTCTTCTTGGCGAGCATGAGCCGTCATGGCAATAATGGGTAAATGATCAAATTCTTTTTGTTGACGAATTTGACGAGCCGCTGTTAACCCGTCCATCACTGGCATTTGAATGTCCATAAGTACCACTTCGATACCTTGATCCTTACTCGCCAGAACATCCAGTGCCTCTTTACCATTTTCAGCAATAATAACATTAGCTTGCATCATTCTTAGTAGTTCTTTTGCGACTAGCTGATTCACTAAATTATCTTCAACAAGTAAAACAGTAATACCTCTTAAATCATTACGTTCTTGTGGATTTATTTTATCGGCAAGCAATTGATTATCGATATTTTTTACCACAAGTTCTTTGTTGTAGACCGCCAAGAAGAGCTTACGGATAAAGCTTCGATAAAGGGGTTTTTCTAGCAACACATAAGGAAGTTTTAATGTTTCAATTCGTTCGATTATCTGCGACGATATTCCATTCGCCATTTGATGACTTATTGCCAATAACACTTGATTATCAAGGCAGGTTTTATATATTTCTTCCAGATTTTCATTAATATCATCTTCGTCAATAAGAATAGCGACATATTTATCATTCTTATAATTTTTAAGTCCTGATAACGATGTAATATTAACGTGTTTTATTTGATATGCTGATAAGCTTTCTTTTAACGATTCAGATAAACCTAGAGGAAAGCTGCATAACGTTAGCGCTAATGCCTCTTTTGATGAGTTGTCTTGGACAACATTAAAAGGGAGAACAAAATTGAATATAGTCCCTGTACCTAATTCACTTTCCAGTGAAATTTCACCCGATAAAAGGTTGACAATTTGCTGACAAATAGACAAGCCTAATCCTGAACCACCATACTCGCGAGTCATTGACTCATCAGCTTGACGAAACGCTTCAAATAAATGCCCTTGCTTATCTTTAGCAATACCTATGCCGGTATCAGCAACAATAAAGCGAACAAAAACGGGTGAATGAGCAAGCGTACTTTCTAAAAAACGAGTGGTTGAATCAACCCTTTCGACGCTGAGTGAAATTTCACCTTGAGGGGTGAACTTCATGGCATTATTCAGTAAGTTTGTCAGTACTTGAACCAGTCTCATACCATCAGTTAAGACAATATCGGGGACATCAAAATCAATATTAATTTTCAGAGATAATTGCTTCTCGCTGATCATACCAATATTTAGTTTAACCGCTTGGTCAACGATTGTATCAATACTCTCTGGCATTTTTACCATAGACATATTCCCCGATTCTATTTTAGCTAAATCGAGTACTTCATCAACCAAGTGAAGCAATGATACTGATGCCCCCTCTGCATTTAATAAATATTGCTTCTGCTCATTGGTTAACCGTGTTCTTGCTAATAGCAATAACATACCTTTAATCGCGTTAATGGGTGTACGTATTTCATGACTCATGTTGGCTAAAAACTGACTTTTTGCTTGGTTAGCATACTCGGCTTGGTTTTTTGCTTGTTCCAAAGCGATATTCGCTGCATATTGCGCAGTAACATCTCGAACTAAATTAATAGTGCCAACAATTTCAGCTGTTTGGCTATAAAGCTGATTACTAAAAACTTCATAGGTATTAGATGAGGTTTCAACGACCTGTGCTAATCCTTGATCCGTTTTTCGGGTTAACGACGCCGCCGACATTGAAACTAATGATTGCCCTAACTCAAGACAGACCACTTCGTCACTAGACTTACCAATAAGATCTAAAGAGGTCGCTTGAACAAAGTTTTCAAACGCTTTGTTATAACCAATCATTGTCCCATCTAAATCATTAAAAATAATGTAATCTGGAATAGCATCCATCACTGAACGCAACAAAGCATAGTCACGTTGATGCTGTTCACTTTTAAGACGTAGCGCTTGGGTTTTCTCATTAACCCGCGTGTCGAGAATAATATTCTGATCTTTAAGTTGCTGTAATAACGTACGATTTTGTCCAAAAATATCTTCAACAATTTTAAACCAATACGACCAGTCAGCAGGCGGCTTTACTTTACCAGGATCACCCTGCGAACAATGTTCAATATGATTGATAAATTCTTTAGTCGGCTTCATAAACGTTTTGCGCGTAACAACATAAATGATACTCATAAACGCAAATAGCCCTAAGAATAGCAAAATAAGCATCACAATGAAGCGGTTCAAAATAGGGGCAGTAAAGTCTTGATAAGGCTGATACTTAAGTAACACCCAACCGTTTATAGGTAATTGATATTTTTGAATAAGCCATGAACCCACTCGATAACTATTTGGTAATTTATTGAGACGCTTGGAGGAATAATTGATGAGTTGCTTTGGTGCAATATCTTGCCAAGTGATTTTCGTTGATAAAGCTTTGTTATCTGCTGTTTTATGAATAAGTATGTTGTTTTTTTCATCAATGAGCACAAGCCCTTGATTGGGTTTATTAATCTCAGGCAAACTATCACTTAAACTTGATAGGCTAAAATCCACTAGCACCGCACCTGCTATTTTTTTATTGCGATAGACTGATGTCCCTAATGAAGAGCTTAACCCCTTCCCTGCTGAATCTAAATAAGGTGGCGACCAAAAAAAGTTGTTCTCTCCCGGTAACAGCGCTTTAATGCTATTAATATTGTTATTATTAAGATTGTGTTCTGAAAATCGCCAACTCTCACGACCTATCCAAGGGTAAAGACTGACAAATTGATTTAAAGACACATAATAAAACCAAGTAGATTCTTTAATTGAATTTTTTGCAATAATAAAAGCAGGAGTTAATGCATTAGCCATTGCTAATTCCTGATTTTGTAACTCATCAAAATCAGCAACTTGACCTATTCCTGTAATACTTCCTCGATAATTTTTACGGTGTGCGAATGAGTCTCGACTATTTTTCTTTAAATAGAATTCATCACCATCTTGTGTAAGTGGCGGTGTGGTGGAGAGTAACTCTTCAGGAAAAGAAAGGTGATAATTTGCAAACTTTTTTATTCCTGCGATGCTTTTCAATCCCAAGATAAGGGTGTTTTCTAACTGTTTGGCACGTGTAGTTAACGTGCGAAGTTCTCGAGTTTGGTAAGAGTCTAGCTCAACAAAATATCGGTAAGAAGCTATCGAAACCGCAATGAATATTATAACAATAAATACCGCTAAAACAGAGCGATTGTAACGACTAAATACCTGTTCTTTAGAATACTTACCAAACAATGCGACAACCTCATATTTATTCTGATAATTTGTTATTCACTTAGAATAAGACATCTTACTGAAAATATGCTTTGATAACTAGTCTACAGACTAAGTCGTGCAAAGATCACTGATAAAAAAGGATCAAAAATGAGCCTTTTTTATCTTAGTATCTAAACAACTATCACCCCTATAAATTTTCCTCTGCAAAAGAAGCTAACCGACTTCTGACCACCCCATTTAAGTTGATTGTTGAGCTACCTGAAAAATTTTTAAAGCGTTCAACAATATAAGTAAGCCCTGACGTAACAGGTGTTAAATAATTACTATCGATTTGCGCAAGATTACCTGAACACACGAGTTTTGTCCCTTCACCACAACGCGTGATAATCGTTTTTAACTGCGATGCGGTTAAGTTCTGACATTCGTCGAGTAACACCAAAGAATGCTGAATACTTCGACCACGCATGAAGTTCACTGACTTAAATTGAATGTTGGCTTTTTCCATAATGTAATCAAGGCTGCCATTCATATTTTCATCTTGTTTATGTAAGACTTCTAATGAATCTGTTATTGCCGCTAACCAAGGTGCCATTTTTTCTTCTTCTGTACCGGGTAAGAAGCCGATAGATTCGGCAATTTCAGGGGTACTACGTGTTACGATAACTTTATCGTATAAGCCACGTTCTATGACTTGTTCAAGCGCTGATGCCAATGCTAATAGTGTTTTTCCACACCCCGCGGGGCCCGTAAGAATGACTAAATCTATTGTAGGGTCGAGTAAAGCGTCCATTGCCATACCTTGGTAGATATTTTTTGGATGGATACCCCATGCCTGTTTCGCCATTAAACGTTCTCGACTCAAATCTGTTACCGCAAGTTTGTCATCGTCCCAACCAATGACTTTACCCGCAAAGTGTTCGCTATCATCAATAAGGTATTCATTCATATAAGTATTGGGGAGTACATCACGTTTAATATAGTGGGTGGTATTTCGACCTTCTGTTTCACTTTCACACTCATTGACATGTTGCCAAAAATCCCCCTCAAATTTATGATAACCTTTAGTTAAAAACTTAATATCATCAATAAGTTGATCTGTTCGGTAATCTTCAACATAAGCTAAACCAGCCCCTTTAGCTTTTAAACGCATATTAATGTCTTTAGTCACTAGCACCACTTTATTAGACGCTTTTTTCTCCTGTATATATAAAGCGGCATTAATAATACGATTGTCATTTTCATTGAAAGATAAACAACCTGTTTTTTGCTCCAACGTATAATCATTGAAAATAGATAAACAACCACTGGGATGTTCTGCGTCATTTTGAGGTAATTTAACACCCGCGAGTACTTCTTCAGGTGTGGCGTGGACAAGTACGTCTTCAAGTGCGCGTATAGCAACACGGGCATCTCGACTAACATCTTTTTGGCGGTCTTTAATGGAGTCTAATTCTTCAAGGACGGTCATGGGAACGACTACGTCATGCTCTTTAAAAGAGAGAAAAGCAAAGGGTTCGTGTAATAAAATATTTGTGTCTAATACGTAAATAATTTTTTCTTCATTCATACAAAGATCTCCGATCTAAGTTAAAAGAAACAGAAGAATCGGTAAGTAAACTTAATAACCGAGTATTCAACTGCTGACTAAAAAACCAAAAACAGTAACCATCACCTTATTACTTGAATGATAATTCTACTTTGCCAGCTAAATTTATCACTGGCAAGTGACATCTTAAGATTATTTATCCTCAGACAAACTTTATTGAACCGTTTTATAAATTCTCTGCATTTTTTGGTGATCATAGCTATGATTAACGTTACTATAGCGCCCTTTTTTAATGCCGTCTTTGGCGTGTTCTGTTGCACAAGTTTTTTATAACCGTGCAAGATTTTAATTTTGGAGTTTTATATGGTTTTTTACCCTGGTCAACGATGGATAAGTGACGGAGAGTCGGATCAAGGATTAGGTACGGTCTTAACGGTTGAACACCGATTTGTATCGATTATATTTACCGCTACCGGTGAATCACGCCAATATGCCATAGCAAACGCACCATTAACCCGTGTTATTTTCAATCAAGGTGACAGCATTCCGAGCCATGAAGGCTGGATATTAACCGTTGACAGGATTGAAGACATTGATAATTTACTGACCTATCACGGTAAACGCCAAGATAATGGTGAAGAAACATCACTAAAAGAAGTGATGATTGACCATTTTATCAAATTTAATAAACCACACGACCGACTGCTAAATGGTCAAGTTGACCGTCTCGACTGGTTTCGTTTACGCAAAGACAGTTTAAAACACCAACACACTCAACAGCAATCTCCATTAATGGGCTTAAGTGGTGGCCGAGTCAGTTTAATTCCTCATCAATTATATATCGCTGAAGAAGTCGGTTGTAGGTTTGCACCTCGTGTATTACTGGCCGATGAAGTAGGTTTAGGTAAAACGATTGAAGCAGGTTTAATTATTCATCAGCAACTCGTAACAGGGCGCGCCAAGCGTATTTTGATTATTGTACCTGAATCACTGATGCACCAGTGGTTAGTCGAAATGTTGCGACGTTTTAACTTACATTTCAGTATTTTTGATAGCGGACGTTGCCAAGAAATTAAAAACTCCGGTGAACAAGAAAACCCATTCAGCACTGAGCAACTGGTATTAGTTAATTTGGATTTTGTCACACAAAATCCAGAATGGTATGAAGACCTGATCGCAGAAGACTGGGATTTAATGGTTGTTGATGAAGCTCATCACTTAAATTGGCATCAAGATAACCCCAGTATCGAGTATTTATGTGTTGAACAATTGGCCCAAAGTATCCCGGGTGTTTTATTATTAACAGCGACGCCTGACCAACTCGGTCATGAAAGCCACTTTGCTCGTTTACGCTTACTTGACCCTGATCGTTTCTTTGATTATCAAAAATTTACTGAAGAAGAAAGCCACTATACTGAGGTTGCCAATGCTGCTAATGCATTGGTTGCTAAAGATGCTTTATCTGTAGAACAGCAAGTTACGCTGACCGAGCTATTACAAGAAACAGATATCAGTAAACACTTGGTAAATATTAATCTCATCACTGAAACGGAGAAAGAAACGCTTGAACAAATAGCGTCACGTGAGCAAGTACTTACACAGCTACTTGATCGCCATGGCACAGGTCGTATTCTTTTTAGAAACAGCAGAAATACTATAAAAGGTTTCCCTGAACGAGAATTACATTCAACACCTTTATCCTTGCCTGAAGCTTATCAAGACCACATTAATGAATTTTTGTTGTCAGACAGTAGTGAGAATTTAAAAGCGTTATCACAAGCAAAACATATTTTTACACCTGAAATTATGTTTTCGTTAAATAGTCATGAAAACTGGACCGATATTGATCCCCGTGTTGACTATTTAATAGAGCTATTACAAACCCTAAAGAAAGAAAAGCTACTGGTCATTTGTGCACATGCTCAAACAGCTATTGATTTAGAAGCCGCATTACGTGTAAAAGAAGGTATTCGAGCGGCTGTTTTCCATGAAGGTTTGAGTATTTTTGAACGAGACAAAGCGGCCGCTTATTTTGCTCAAGACGAAGACAGTGCACAATGTTTACTGTGTTCTGAAATTGGCAGTGAAGGGAGAAACTTCCAATTTGCACATCATTTGGTGTTATTTGATTTACCTCAAAACCCGGATCTTTTAGAACAACGTATTGGCCGTTTAGACCGTATAGGGCAAACACAAACGATACGCTTGCATGTGCCTTATTTTGCTGATTCGGCGCAAGGTTTACTTTTTAACTGGTATCAAAATGGTTTAAATGCATTTGAACATACTTGTATTACGGGTCGTGCTATTTTTGATGACTTTGGTGAGCAATTATTTGATTTAGCTTTAGCGGCACAATGGCAGTCTAGCGCAGCTGAAAAATTAATTGATGAAAGTCATGCTAAGCATTTAACCCTTAAAACTAATTTAGAATCAGGACGAGATAAGTTATTAGAATTGCGCTCTTCTGGACAAGGCCGTTCACACGAATTAGTCAAAGAAATATCTGCACTAGATCAACAAATTGAATTGCCACAATTCATGTTTCAAGTACTTGATGTTTTTGGTATCACCCAAGACGACAAGTCAGATAATGCGATTGCTTTACAGCCCAGTGAACATATGCTTTGTGGTAACTTCCCTTGCTTACCTGATGATGGTACTACCATCACGTTTAATCGGGATACGGCATTAGCCTGTGAAGATTATCATTTATTAACATGGGATCATCCTATGGTCCGTGGCGCTATGGATTTAGTCCTTAGCGATCAAACTGGCAACTCCAGCATAGGCTTATTAAAGAACCCTGCATTGCCTGCAGGTACATTTTTCATCGAGTGTATTTTTACGGTTGAAGCAACTGCGCCAAACCATCTACAACTTGGCCGTTACTTACCCACTACACCCATTCGTGTTCTTGTTGATAAAAACGGTAACGACTTGGCAGATAAAGTCAGTGAGAACATTTTAGATCAGCAGCTCGCACCGGTTAAAAAACAAGTCGCTTTGCAATTAGTCAAAGCGTTGAGAGAACAAGTCACACCTTTAGTGGCTAAAGCTGAAGGACATGCTCAACCTCAAGTTATTAATATCCAAGAAAAAGCACTTGCAAATATGCATAAAAATTTAGATGAGAAATTTCAACGATTAACCGCACTAAAATCAATCAACCCCAGTGTTCGTCAACAAGAGTTAGATTTTATCAAAGTACAACAAAATGAATTAAGTCACTATATTAGTAAGGCACAATTAAAATTTGAAGCAATACGCTTAATTGTGGTGAGTAACTAATCATGATGACCAATCAAGAAAAGCAAACTGAGCTACAAGCACAACAAAAAGTTGTGCGAATGGTTCCAAATCCTGATTTTGTTTATTGCCCTCCAATGTCTCCTTATCTTGATATCATTTATCAAGATAATGATATTGTTGTGCTTAATAAGCAAAGTGGCTTACTCACTGTTTCAGGCCGTTTGCCCGCTCATAAAGACTGTTTACAAAGCAGAGTCAATAAAGTCCTGCCTACGGCAACGGTTGTTCATAGACTCGATATGGCCACATCAGGTATCTTGATCATGGCATTGCACAAGCCTGCCCATGTAGCAATTAGCCGGATGTTTCAACAACGAGAAACAAAAAAAAGTTATATTGCCCGAGTATATGGTCATATGAAAGCAGAAAGTGGCTCGGTTGATCAGCCACTCATTTGTGATTGGCCAAATCGTCCTCGACAAATGGTTGACCATGAACGTGGTAAACAATCACTGACTCACTACAAAGTTTTATCTCGAGATACCGATGATAATGCTGTGCCAAGCACTTTAGTAGAATTAACCCCCATAACAGGGCGCTCTCATCAATTGCGTGTCCATATGCTATTTTTAGGTCACCCTATTCTCGGTGACCGATTATACTCACACGAAGCAGCGGTTACCGCTAGCCCACGTTTATTGCTACATGCACAAATGTTAGAACTAGCACATCCTGTTAATGAAAAGACCCTCACTTTCAACGTTCCTTGTCCTTTTATTTGATGCTAAGCTCTTTCTTGTTAAGAAAATAAAGTTTCTGCCGATAATTTATAAAGTACCTATTAACAAATTATCGGTAAATTTTTCCCCTTCGATCTCTAAGGAACTTATGATAAAACGTTTTTTAACTTCGTTAACCATTCTTTGCTTGTTCACTGTTAGTGCAAGTAATAGTTATGGTTTTCGCTATCAAGAAGAAACTAAAACTGAACAGAAAAAAACGAAAGAAAACAAAGCAGCAACCAAAGAAGTGGAAGATAAGCCCAGTGATGTTGAAAAGATAATCATTAAAAAGCGCCCTAAAATTTTTGCGCCTATTAATGCCCTTCTACAAAAAGAACAAGACCTGAGCCATTACTTAACCCCTGAAAAATTGACACCTATGCTCGCTGGAGCTCAAGATTTTATTACCATCATTAACGAGAATACGGCAAGTAATCAAAAGGGTGTAATGATATTACTGCCTGACTGGGAAATGAGTGCAAAAAGTAGTAATGCGTTAAATTACTTACAAAGAATGCTACCCAGTCAGGGGTGGACAACGATTGCTATTCAACCCCCCAGTAGGCCTGTAGATTACCCCTCTACTGCATTTAAGCAACCGCTACAACTTGAAGAAAATAATAAACACTTAATTGAACACCAAGACAAATTAACCATAATGATGACTGCAGTGATTAAGAAGGCGAAAAGTTATCCTGGAATATTTGTTGTAGTATCGCAAGGTAGTCATGCAATATTACTCGCCGACTTATACGCCACAGGAAAGCTTCAATCACCCAGTGCTTTGATAATGCTTAGTGGGTATATGAATACAGCGGTTGATAGCCTATCATTTGCCAAGTCACTGGCGAAAAGTCAGTTTCCTGTCTTAGACCTCTACTTATCAAGAGAACATCAATTGGCAAATACCGATGCAATACTTCGTAAAGCACAAGCAACGAAAGAAATGAAAGCGTATTACCGACAAACTCAACTACATAATAACCAAGTGGGCTATTACCCTGAGAAGCAACTTTTGAGGTCTATAAACGGTTGGCTTAAATCAATTGGTTGGTAAAATGAGCTCCCACAGCCTACAGTAGTAAAGAATGACAATATAAAAACAACAAACTAAAAGGCCTGTTGAATATATTTATTCAACAGGCCTTTTTTAATCGTTTACGCTTAAAGAAACGACAACTTTGTCGTCATTAATTTTAAGTTATTATAGTTTAAACTGTTGCACTGATTGCTGTAATTCTTCAGCTAACTTAGCCACTTCATTACTTGATTGAGCGGTTTGTTGCGAACCTGCAGTGGTTTGCTCTGCAATTGCAACAATAGACTCTAAGTTCTCACTTATTTCATGAGCAACAACACTTTGTTCTTCTGCTGCAGAAGCGATTTGAGTACTCTTGTCAAAGGCTTCATGAACCGAGTGAGTGATCGTTTGCAGTGCTTTCTCAGCTTCTTCACTTTGCTCAACACAATTGGCGGCTTGTTTTTTACCAATATCCATAACACTAACAGCACGTTGGGCACCACTTTGTAGTACCTCAATCATATTTTGTATTTCTTGTGTTGATACTTGTGTTCTACTGGCAAGCGTTCTTACTTCATCAGCAACAACCGCAAATCCACGACCTTGTTCACCCGCTCGTGCGGCTTCAATGGCAGCATTTAATGCCAGTAAGTTAGTTTGTTCAGCGATACCACGAATAACATCAAGAATGCCACCAATAGAGGCACTATCTTGTTGTAGTTTATTAATAACTTGTGCAGCTTCATCAACTTCATCAGCTAATAGTCCAATGGTTTGACGATTACGTTCAGAAATAATTTTGATACGTTTCGCTTCATCATCAGCTTGTTTTATTTCACCTAGCGTATCATTAGCACTTGATAAAACACTTTGAGAAGTACTGCTCATTTGTGTTGTTGCTGAGGCGGCTTGTTCAACCTGTGAACGTTGCTCTGCAATAGCAACCGTACCTTGCGCTGTTACGGCTGAAGTTTCTTCCGCAGCAGTTGCCAGTTGTGTTGAGCGACTGACAATACCCTGAATAAGGGTACGTAAACTATCAATTAATAAATTACAATTACGTGATAATTCTGCAAATTCATCTTTGCCACTTTCATCTAATTTATGTGACAAGTCGCCAGAAGAAACAATATTCAACATTTTATTCACAAGACTTAATGGACGAGTAATACTGATAAGGGTAAACCATGCAATAGTAATTGCCGCAGCAATTGAAAAAATCATAATACCAATCGTTTGTGTCGTACCATCAGAAACTTTCTCTTGAACAAGATAACCTGCAGCTTTGGCAGTTTTGTCTGCAAGGTTTACTTGCGTTGCTAATATAGCGTTGGCTTTTTTGATATTTTTTTCAGCCGCATCTAAATTTTCAGTTGCTGTTTGTAAGGCTAATAACTGTTTTTCTTTATGAGAAAAAATATCATTATCAGAATTAATGAGGGTAGTTAATTCACGTAAGGCCACCGATAAATCGTCTGCTACGTCTTTTGCGCCCTTATTAGACAATTCAGAAATAATATCTATAAATGATTTTTCAACATCTACAAAAGCATTAGTAATTTGATTACCGACTAAATCTACTGATGATCTATCAATTAATCCCCTGTATTCAAGTGCCGAACTTACAGCACCGTTAAGCAGCGTTTCTATACTCTCACCTAAACTAACCGCTCGCTGTAACTTAGTATCAGCCAAGTCATGATCCGCGAGATCTAATAATAATGTTGCCGCATCATCCGCTTTGTCTTCAAGGCTACTTATTTTTTTACGTAATGTAAGCGCTTCATTGATACTCATTTGTCGGTTACTAAAAACTAAGCCAATTTCTTGCTCAAGTTGTGCATAGACTGAATCGACTTTGCGTAAGTTAGACAATAATGAATTTTCATTTTGGACAACAGTTTTTAATTTTTGCAGCTCTGTTGAAAAACCTTCTTTTTCTTGGTTAAAAGAAGCGAGATTAGTACTAAGTGGCGCTAATTCTGTTTGATAGTATGCACGTAAAGTAACATTACCTATTTGCGTTAAGGTCGTAGCAAGTTTGTTGCTGCCTTGTAAGGTGGGTATCGCTAGTTCACTTTGCTGAACTGTAGAGCCTTTAATTATGTTTAAATTCCATAGAGATATGGCACTAGTTATTACCAGCAAAACTGCAATAATGGCAAAACCACCCATTATTTTCATTGCTACCGTTAAATTCATAAATGTCACCGTGTAAATAGATAGTATTGAGTACGAGTGTAAACTAAATTAACTGCTAATTTTTTAGTTGCAACTCTTTAGTTTCAAAGCCAATAATCATAGATTATTGATCATTATTGTCGATTAAATTATCGGCTAATGCTATGAAACATTAAGCCATGAAGTTCAGTATAACAAGCTTAATCTATTTTTCATCTTTAGTTATTGCTTTATCGTGCGTTTTTTATTTTTTTCTCTCGTTTATTCTCTCTATGGGAGTGTTCTGTAAATAATTTCTTATCAGACCATCTTAAGAGTGTTAGATGCCCGCCCCACACACAGCCTGTATCCAGCGCATAAATATTTTCAGCTGAACAATGTCCCATTAATGAAGCCCAATGACCAAATATCCATGAATAACCTTTTTGATTTTTAGAAAATTCAAACCAAGGCTTTATATAATTTGGCGCTTGTTCTATGGAAAGTTTACATGAAAACTCTAATGCCTGATTAAGTTGGCAGTAGCGCATTCTGGTCAGTGAATTAACGGTTATTCTAAATTTTTCATTAGGCGATTGAGCTAATGACCATAGTGTAGGATCTTCACCATACATAATTGCTAACCATTCTTTTCTGAGCCCTGAAGCCAAGTTTTCACTGACTTTTTGTGCTTGTAGCATTGCTTCTTCAGGAGACCAAAATGGCGGTAAACCCGCATGGCTCATGTAAACATTTTCATGAGGAATTTTTTGAATAAGAGGCTGTTTTGCTAGCCAGTCCATTAATTCATTAACATCTGGAGCCGCTAATAATTCATCAAAAAAATCTGCAGGTTTTGCTTTTTTTAACCCTGCATGAATCGCTAACAGATGCAGGTCATGATTACCTAAAACAACTTTGGCACTATTGCCTAGTGCCTTTACATACCTGAGTGTTTTTAAAGAATCGGGGCCTCTAGCAACAAGATCACCGGCAAGCCAGAGCTGGTCATTTAACGGTTCAAATGCGACTTGGTCAAGTAAAGCCCGAAGCTCATTATAACAACCTTGAACATCTCCAACAAAATAAATGGCCATAACGGTGGTCTCGCTCTTAATTTAAAATGAGAGGTTGAGCTAAGCCAAAAACAGGTATCTCAACTTGTTGCAAGTTTTTATCATCACTGAGCATTTGATAATGCCCCTGCATGGTGCCAACAGGCGTTTTTAAAACGCAACCACTGGTGTAGCTGTAGGTTTTTTCTGGTGCTATTGTCGGTTGCTTACCAATAACTCCCTCACCGACAACTGTCGAGGTTTTATTGTCGCCATCAGTAATTAACCAATAACGAGACAATAATTTAATGGGCTTGTTACTGTTATTAGTAATACTAATGGTATAACTAAAAATATAATTTTTTTCGTTCTCAATCAATTGCGAAGTAATGTATTCAGTTTTAACGCTTACTGAAATATTATCTTTCATTCCAATTGACTCGACTGTTTCCAGCGGTGACTTTACATTCATAACTCGACCGGATTATCTGTTAAAAAGTTGGCAAGCTTGATGTAGTCACTAATGGGTAGGTTTTCAGCACGAAGCCTAGCATCAATACCTAAATCGGCTAATTGCTCAACAGTAAATAACTTTTTAAAACTATTACGTATGGTTTTTCTACGTTGATTAAATGCCGCTAGACAAACTTGATTGAGCGAGCGAATGTCTTTTACAGGATTTTTAATTTCGCGATGCGGTATTAATCTTACAATAGCAGAGTCAACTTTTGGCGCAGGTTTAAACGCTTCAGGCCCTATTTGCATAACAGGAATAACCTGGCACTGATATTGAGTCATAATTGAAAGTCGTCCATAAGCTTTGCAATTTTCACTCGCCGCCATGCGTTGAACAACTTCTTTTTGTAGCATGAAATGCATATCTTTCACACTATCTTTAAAAGTAAGTAGGTGGAAAATTAATGGTGTTGAAATATTGTAAGGTAAATTGCCAAAAATCCTTAAAGGTTTTTCTTTGGTCGCTATCTCACTAAAGTCAAATTTCAATGCATCAGCTTCATAAATGGTCAATTTTGAAGCAATAAAAGGATGATGGCGTAAACGATGAGCAAGATCTCTATCAAGTTCAACCACTGAAATAGCACCTGCTCGTTCAATGACAGGCTCGGTTAATGCCCCTAACCCTGGACCAATTTCAATAAGGTTTTCACCCGGTTCTGGATCGATAGCGTCAACAATTTTGCTGATAACACCTTCGTCATGTAAAAAATTTTGTCCGAAGCGTTTTTTGGCCTGATGGCCTAAATGAGTTTTATTATTCATGATTGATTATTTGCTAATTTAATGGCGGTGTTGATAGCTTCAATAATACTTCCTGAATCAGCTAAATTTGTACCGGCTAATTCAAGTGCTGTACCGTGGTCTACTGAAGTTCTAATAAAGGGTAAGCCTAAGGTAATGTTAACCGATGAACCAAAGCCTTTATATTTCAATACAGGCAGTCCTTGATCATGATACATAGTTAAAATAGCATCGGCGTCTTTTAGGTACTTTTCTTGAAATATAGTATCTGCAGGCAATGGCCCTATAAGCTTGAGACCTTCATCCCTTAAGGTATTTAAGGCGGGGATCATTACATCGATTTCTTCTCGGCCTAAATGCCCATCTTCACCGGCATGAGGGTTTATGCCACAGACATAGATTTTAGGCTCTTTAATACCAAATTTGTTAATAAGGTCCGTATTTAAAATACGCGTTACTTTTTGTAAACGTTCTGCTGTTATCGCTTTAGACACATAAGCTAAAGGAATATGCGTTGTGACAAGAGCCACTCTTAAACCTTCAGTTGCCAACATCATCACGACATCCGCACAATTGGCTTGGCTGGCGAAATATTCAGTATGGCCACTAAAAGCAATGCCAGCTTTATTGATTAATCCTTTATGTACCGGGCCTGTAACGATGGCATCGATTTCTCCCGAAATGTTTTTTTCACTAGCAATTCTTAATGTTTCAATAACATAACTGCCATTTTCAGCATTAAGCTCACCTGGAACACAAGGTTCAGCCATATCAACCGAGAGTATTGTTAAAGTACCTGCTTTTTGTGGTTTTGCAGCTACCGCACTATCATAATCAATAAGTGTTAGTGGTAAACCTAAAGTGGCTGCTCGCTCTTGCATTAATTTTTTACAAGCAACAACCACAAGCTCAACTGACCAATCTTGTTGTGCTATAGCGATAGTTAAATCAGGGCCAATTCCCGCAGGTTCACCTGGAGTAATGGCTATGCGTTTTATCATTATTTTTTATCTCTATTGAAAATCTCTATATATGCTTCGTCGCGAAGCTCTTTAAGCCAGCGCGCACTTTCTAGACTAAACTTTCGATTAAAAAGAATTCTTCTTGCTTTATTTTCGTTCATCTGTTCTGTTGCATCAAGCGTTCTACGGCCTGTTAGCTGTGCTAAATGCCAGCCAAATGAAGATCTAAAAGGCTTATGTATTTCATCAACTTTCAAACGAGCTAACGCATTCTTAAAAGCGGGGTCATAAGCATCAGGGTCTGCCCAACCTAAGTCACCACCTCTCACTGAGGTAGGTCCATCAGAATGCGCTTTAGCGAGGTCAGCAAAATCGGCTTCTCCAGCATTAATTTGATCCATATAGCCTTGTAACAGCGCTTCTGCCTTGGCCTCGCTTAAGATAACGGATGGTTCTATCAATATATGTCGTGATTTTACTTCTTCTACTTCAACAATCTGTCTACCACGAATATCTATAATTTTTACGATACTAAAACCTAAGCCTGTACGGATAGGTCCTAAAATTGCTTCTTTACTTTCGCCATCAACAATAGATGAGAATAGCGTGGGTAATTCATTGATGTTTTTCCAGCCTAAGTCACCCCCTTCTAAAGCATTTGAACCACCAGAAGAAGCAATAGCAATTTTAGCAAAATCACTGCCGTTGTTAAGTAATTCAATCACTTTCTCAGCACGCACTTTTGCAGCGTTCATATCCGCTTGTGTAGGTTCAGTTGGAAATTCAATAAGTATGTGACCTAAGCGGTATTCAACGTCAGCAGTTGTTTGCTCTTTCATTGAAGAAAGTAAGTTAGCCACATCTTGTGGTGAAATATAAATACGGCGCTGCACACTGTTACGGCGAACTTCGCCAGAAATAAGCTCCGTTCTAACATCTTCACGATATTTGTCGTAATCTGTGCCATCTTTAACAATATTTTGACGGAACTCTTCTAACGTGAATTTTTCTTCTTTAGCAATATTCGTTAAGGTTTCATCAAGCTGAGCATCACTGACTTGCACACCCATACGTTCGCCAAGTTGAGTAATTAAACTATCGTTAATCAATTTTTCAGTAACCTGGGTTCTTAACGCTTTATCCGAAGGTAATTCTTGTTTTTTCTTTTCTGCTTGCTTTTTTATGGTTGCGATTAAGTCTTTGATTTCAGACTCTAAGACAACGCCACCATTTACAATAGCTGATACCCGATCAAGTTCAACCTGTTCGGCTTGTACTGGAAAAAAAGAAGTTATCGCCAAAGCGCTTGTTAAAAGTAAAAATTTCAATGATTTTTTCATGTATCGTCTATTTCTTATATTTAATTATTGAGAAAGTAAGGGCGTTTGTAGCCAAATATACTTGAGTTGAACATATCTGTAATGTCTTTTGTTCTCATGCTAAATCTTATCATAAAACCATTGTTGAATTCATCGCGATTTTCATTATTACCGGACGTCTCATCAAAGTTCGCAGTGATATAGCGATGATAAGCAAAGCTAAGTGACCAACAGCAACTTTGGTACTGTAAACCTGCATAAGTTTCTATGCTGCGATTTTGCTGTAAATCTTGAGTTATTCTCGTAATAACTTGCCAGTTTTTATTTATTCTGACGTTCCCCGCTAAAGACAATTGTTCTAATGTCATACCTGAGACATCACGAGTATATCGATGGTTCAATTGTATTGTTTGATTTTTACCAAAAAGATAATCAATGCTGGTTTGGCTCTTATTGGTGACATCATCTTCGGTATTATATTGAATGTCACTGCTGAACTGCCACTTTCTATTTATACGTGCGTATACTTCTGCTGCTAGCGCAGAGGTATCAGCGACAATACCTTGATTTTCATCTAACGTAAAATTACTGTCATTTAGATAAACAATTCGTCCTAAGCTCAAACGAAATTGCTCTTGGTTTGTACTATCTAATAAACGACTGGTCACCCCCCAGGAATATTGATTAGCTTGCGCTATTCTATCTAAACCACTAAAGCGTTTATCTCTAAACAACCCATTATAATCATCTTGTAACGGTGTCGTATCGTAAACTCCTATGTTACTTTGGTCTTTTTCTGGGATGTATAAATATTGTAACTGAGGCTCTAAAGTCTGTGTAAAACCCCTCCCCCAAAAGCGTGTTTGTCGGTCAAAGTTAACCCCACCATGAAAGCGCACTTTGGGTAAGGTTCTGCTGACACTTTCTTCAAGCTTACTGTCTACAGGAATATTGTCTTGTTCATAATGCGTTTGTAATAATTTAAATTCTGAATTTAAAAACCATTCGGGTGTAACCATCGGGAAAGTAAAGCCCGCTTCTACATGGTAACGCTTTGCTGTCGGTAGCGTTTCATCTGCGGTATCAAAATTTGTCATTTCTGAATAGACATCAAACAGCCCATCTAATAAATCAATTTCTTGATGGCTGTTTAGTTCAAGTTGAGCAAGCGCTTTATAATTTGTTTGATTATCCCCTAACACCTCAAAATCTTGTAATTTGACTTTTGCTTGCCAACTATCAGCGAAATAAGCTAACTCACCCGTTTGGTACAAGTAAGCATCATTGTCATTATAATGCTTACTACCAATGTCAGCTAAGTAGTTATCATCACTAATTGCCGTGTAATCAATATAAGCACGAAACCTTTCTGAAAAAGTACCTACATGCTGCATACGCACTAAATAACGTGCATCGCTACTTTGTTCTTGTTTATTGTCTTGATCTAAGTACTCGAGATCAAATTGTCCTTGTTGCTCATCGTACAAGTAACGAAATTCGGTAATCAACTGATTACCCCGTTTTAACATATACTTAGGAGTAATGGTTGCATCGATATTAGGCGCTATATTCCAGTAATAGGGAATTGACGTGGTGAAACCTGATTTACCTGAGCTACCAATTTCAGGATATAAAAAGCCAGACTGTCTTTCATCACCAATAGGAATGGTAAAATAAGGAAGGTATAAGACCGGCACATTAAACACTGAAAATCTTGCATGATAGGCTTCTAAATAATTTTCATTTTTAGAAATATTAATTTCACTAGCATTCATTTGCCAATCAGGTGAAGCGCCATAACAAGTCGTAAAAGAAGAATCAATTAATGACAGCGTACCTTCTTTAGAAACGGCAATAACTCCAGCACCTCCGTGACCTGCTGCTCCAGTAAGCTGGTATTGAGTATTGTGTAAGGTCGTTGCGCTTAGAGTTTCACTAATATTCAATTGATCCGCAAAAATATCAATACCTTTATTTTGAAAATGAATATCGCCTGTCGCATTAATTGTTGAGTTTTCTCGGTTTAGCTCAACCTCATTGGCTAGAACTGTCTGCTGATTATTTAACAGCATGACATTACCCGTAAATTTGGCCACTTTATTTTTATTAATACCCGTTTTTTCAGCCAAAATAGTAATTGCTTTACTATTTTCAATAGATTGAGGCTCAGTTAACTGCGGGTAAATAGGTATAGGGCATTGAGCCATATCATCGAGAATATGTGTAACTTGTTCAGCAAAGCTATATTTAGCTATTGATAAACAAGCAATTATTAAAATTAAATAACGCGGAAATGACATTAAAAGTCCGATGGGTGAATGATTAAAGCAATAAAAAGAAAATCGAGCAACATTTTATACTCAAACACTTAGATAATATAGCAATTTTCTTTAGTGTGCTAATTCGGTATATTGGTACTCCTAATGGACATTACATATTTTTGCTGCCATTAATGGACACCATGAGAATAATTTACATGAGGAATACAAAACTTGCCAAGCTCTAGAGTTCAAGCGCTACACCAATGGTTAAATCAACAATTTTCAAACGAAAACATTCACTTAACCCCCTTGTCTGGCGATGCTGGCTTTCGCTGTTATTACCGTTTTATTGTTCGTGGTCGTTCATTTATCGCTGTTGATGCACCCGCAGAAAAATCTAACAACGCTGCTTTTTCGTTTATGCAAAAAAGCCTTAGTAACAAAAGTGTTTTAGTGCCCGAAATTATTGCGGTTGACCTGTCGCTCGGTTTTTTTTGTTTAACTGATTTTGGCGAAACACTTTTAGCTGATGTTTTAACGACTGAAAATATGGCAATGTTCTATCAAAAAGCCATTGATATTTTACCAAAGATTCAATCAGCGTTACCTCACAACACCAAAGAATTACCACATTATAACCAAGAATTTGTTGAACTTGAGCTCAATATTTTTTCACAATGGTTATTAGCAGAGCACTTATCATTAGCATTAACTAATAATGAAGAAAAAGAGTTAGCGCACTGTTTTGCTATTCTTACAGAAAACATACTAAGTCAGCCACAAGCTCTTATTCACCGTGATTACCATAGTCGAAATATTATGGTGTTAAAAAATAATGCATTAGGCATTATTGACTTTCAAGACGCGGTTATTGGCCCTATTACTTACGACATCGTTTCACTGTTACGTGACTGTTACCTAAAATGGCCTAACAAGTCTGTTGCACTGTTATTAACCAACTATATTGAAATGATAACTAAACAGTATGCATTAACTGACATTAGTCGCGAACAATGGCAGCGCTGGTTTGATTTAACCGGGTTACAACGTCATATTAAGGCCAGTGGCATATTTGCACGCTTACATCACCGTGATAACAAAAGCAGTTATTTAGCTGATATCCCTCTTACACTTAACTACATCGTAGAGATAAGCCAGCAATACCCTGAATTAGCCTTTTTACATCAGTTTTTATTAAATAAAGTGCTGCCAGCAATGAACAAAATTAAGGAGAAAGCGTTAACATGAAAGCGATGATTTTAGCCGCTGGTCGGGGTGAGCGTATGCGGCCATTAACCGATTATTGCCCAAAACCCTTGCTTAAAGTAGCTGGCATTCCCTTAATTGAACACCACATTAATAAACTTGCCCAGAGCGGTATTACCGATATTGTGATTAACTGCGCTTGGTTAGGAGAGATGATTTCTACCTATTTGGGGGATGGTAAACAATTCGGTGTTAATATAAGCTACAGCCCTGAAAATGATGGTGCGCTTGAAACTGCCGGCGGCATCATTCAGGCATTACCTTTATTAACTAAAAATCAAGGCAATAAACCTTTTATGCTCATTAATGGTGATGTATTTACTGATTTTAACTTTGCTGACATGCCGATATTGGCTAACGACTGTTTAGCTCATATCTGCTTAGTTAACAATCCAGAGCATAATAAAAAGGGTGATTTTATCTTTGATCACCATCAACTAAAAAACATTCAAAATCAGTCAGCGTTGGAGCTAACGACATTGCAGACTTATACCTTTAGTGGTATCAGTCTTTTTCATCCTGATTTTTTTAAACGTGAAAATACTCGACAAGTGTCAAAATTGGGGCCAATGCTTAAAAGAGCCGTTGAGCAAGGTAAAGTTTCAGCCAGCATATTAACTTGTGCATGGACCGATGTTGGCACACCAGAGCGTTTAGCTAATCTAAATAAATAATACAGGTAATATTGATAATGAGAATATGGGGAAAACTTTTAGGCTTTATATTTGGCTTTATGCTGAGTAAAAACCTACTGGGTGCATTAATAGGTATGTTTATTGGCCATAACTTTGATAAAGGTAGAGCACTGAATTTCGGTCATTTATCTGGTTCAAAAGGGTCCGAAAGCGAACGTCAAACCACCTTTTTTTATACCTCTTTTTCAGTCATGGGTTATATGGCAAAAGCTAATGGCTTAGTGTCTAAACATGAAATTGAATTTGCCAACGCCTATATGGACAAGTTATCACTGCAAGGAGAATTGAGACAACAAGCGCAAGATGCCTTTCGAGAAGGGAAAATGGCTGGTTTTCCACTGAACGATCGTTTAGCTAAATTTAAACAGGTTTGTGGGAATCGTCATGATTTATTGTTACTTTTTTTAGAGATTCAAATTCAAGTAGCTTTCGCTGACGGCACATTAGACAGTGACGAACGTCAAGCTTTGCATACCATTGCGCAACATTTAGGATTTTCAAGTAAAGAACTCGACCAACTATTAGAAATGATCATAGCTGGCGCACAGTTTCACCAGGGGCAATCAGGTAAAAGCTCGCAGTCTCAATTAGACAATGCCTATAAAGTATTAGGCGTTACATCAGACACCCCAGAAAAAGATATTAAGAAAGCTTACCGAAAATTAATGTCACAGCATCATCCAGATAAAATGGTTGCTAAAGGGCTTCCTCCTGAAATGATGGAAATAGCCAAACAAAAAGCGCAAGATATTCAAGGTGCATATGAGTTAATTACAAAAAATAAATAACCGTTAATGCTTGTGATTATTGGCAGAGAATAGCCGCTGTAGTTTACTAGAAGCTAAATGAAAAAACGCATATTTGCCTATGCGTTTTTTTGCTTTTAAAAGGCTACTTTCGCTGATAGATACAAAAATCGAGATCAAAATGATTCTTTTCGTCGGCACTACATTTAGTACTTTGTGTTAATTGCCAATCATTATCAGTATCATATTCAGGAAACTCGGTGTCCCCTTCGATGTTGGCTTTAATATGGGTAACGTAAAGACGGTGAGCAAAGGGTAAACAATGTCTATAAATGGCCCCACCACCAATCACCATAACTTCTTCAACATCTCCTGCCAAAATAAGCGCTTGCTCAACAGAAGTCGCACAGTCTACGCCGACAGCTTGGTAGTTTACATCGCGTGAGATAACAATGTTTTGTCTACCGGGTAATGGTCGGCCAATAGATTCATAGGTTTTGCGTCCCATTATAATAGGCTTACCAAGTGTCGTTTTTTTGAAGTAAGCTAAATCAGCAGGCAAATGCCAAGGCATGTCATTATCTTTGCCAATAATACGCTTATTGGCATGTGCGACGATCAGAGAAAGTATTGTCATTAAAATTTTCGCTATAATTTTAATAATTCACTATTTTATTAATAAAATAACAAACTATTATTGTTAATGAGTTAAGTAATTGGATGGCACTTTAAACGTTATTGTGACACTTTACCACCGACGCTAGGGTTAGGTTGCTTCAATCTATTAAGGGGATTTACATCTGCCTGATAAATGACGAGCAGCAAGCATCAATGCCTAAGAACAGTCATGACCATTAATTTGGGATATAAAAATTGCCATATAAAAAAAGCTCAAGTAAGTGATACTTGAGCTCTCTTAAAAACTGAAATGCTAGGTTAATAATCTATTTACGATATTCAACTTCTACGTCGTATTCGTCTTCATCCCAGTCTTCATCATCAAGCATGTCTCCAGCCTCTGCAACAGCATCTTCGTGGTAAGTATCCCACTTAAATTCAACCGTTTTATCTTCAGGCGTCTCTTCGACTTCTGGAGGTAGACCTTCAATAAAGGTCATCACACCTTGTGTTAAGTCACCGGTGCCAGATCTATTGATTGCAGAAATACTACGTACTTCACCCTGCCAACCTAAACCAGCGATAATACTATCCGTTAACTCTTTCGCTTCATCTTCTAACATTAAATCAAGCTTGTTAAAGACTAACCAGCGTGGCTTAGCAAAAAGCTTAGATGAATGTCGTTCTAATTCACTGATAATAGTTTTAGCGTTTTCAAGTGGATCAGAACCATCAGCAGGCATCACATCAATAATGTGTAATAAAATTCGACAACGTTCTAAATGCTTAAGAAACTGTGTGCCTAGGCCTGCGCCTTCTGCTGCACCTTCAATCAACCCCGGAATATCAGCAATAACAAAGCTACGCTGGGTGTCTAAACGAACGACACCTAAGTTAGGCACTAATGTAGTAAATGGGTAATCTGCTACTTTTGGTCGAGCCGCTGATACACTGCGTATCAAAGTAGATTTACCCGCATTAGGTAAACCTAATAAGCCCACATCAGCTAAGAGTAGAAGTTCAAGCTTCAAGCTACGAATTTCGCCTGGCGTACCATCAGTTTTTTGACGAGGGGCGCGGTTAGTACTACTTTTGAAACGCGTATTCCCCAAACCGTGCCAGCCGCCTTTAGCAACAAGCATTTTTTGCTCATGATGGGTCAAATCACCTAATTGTTCACCGGTGTCAACATCAGCAGCACGTGTTCCAACAGGTACTTTCAAGATTAAATCGTCTGAACCTTTACCCGTACAATCACGACTTTGACCGTTTTGACCGCGCTTAGCACGATGAAAACGCTCAAAGCGATAATCAATTAAGGTATTCAGGCTTTCATCCGCCATTAAATAAACGTCACCGCCGTCACCGCCGTCACCACCATTAGGTCCGCCGTATTCAATGTACTTTTCTTTTCGAAAACTTACACAACCGTTGCCGCCGTCACCGGCCTCAACTCTAATTTCAACTTCATCAACGAATTTCATGGTGCTTTGAAACACTCCAAGATTAAACTATTGCCTTATTATAAGTTATTTTTCGCACTTACGAAAACAAAGTTATTTTTTATACAAAATGAATACCATTTGGATTAATTAAAATGACAAAATTCAATGAGAATAAATTTTCAAGAACAAGGTGCTTGATTGAACAAGAGCTGGCCATTGCGATGCAAAGCAACGACGTTATTGTCTATTTAAGTCATTTAAAAATGAACAGTTAATTAGTGCAATTGATATAAGATACTTATCTAATTAAGTATCAAAAAAAAACCCTGCTTAAAGCAGGGTCTTTATTAAGATTGAGTAGCGTTACTAAGCAACAATACTTACAAACTTACGGTTTTTAGGACCTTTAACATCAAATTGTACTTTACCATCTGTTAAAGCAAATAATGTGTGGTCTTTACCAATACCCATGTTTGTTCCAGCGTGGAATTTAGTACCACGTTGACGAACAATAATGTTTCCAGCTAATACAGCTTCGCCACCAAAACGCTTAACACCAAGGCGTTTAGCTTCTGAATCGCGACCATTTCGTGTACTACCTGCAGCTTTCTTATGTGCCATCTTGAATCGCTCCTAATTAGCCGTTAATGCCAGTAATTTTCACTTCAGTGAACCATTGACGATGGCCCGCTTCTTTACGTGAATGCTTACGACGTTTAAATTTAACAATCTTAACTTTATCAGCACGGCCTTGATTTACAATCTCAGCTACTACTTTACCACCGGCAATGTAAGGCGCGCCTACATTAACTTCTTCGCCGTTAGCGATCATTAAAACGTTATCGAATTCTACTGTTGCACCAATTTCAAGCTCAAGCTTTTCAAGGCGAACTGTTTGTCCTTCAGTTACGCGATGTTGTTTACCGCCACTTTGGAATACAGCGTACATACCTACTCCGTACAGCGTCATTTTATTTAGACGCTAAATATTAAAATATAGGGCGCGAATTCTACGCGAAGATTTTTATTCAGGCAAGTCTAATTCGCATCTATTTCCAATTAATTTGCTTATCGTTAAACTAATCCGCTACAGCCCTTTATTGCTCAATAATTTCGTGTAAACTCATGCTTCATAAAATGTCCTCAATACAACAACAAAGGTAGCTGTAGCTTTCTATGGATATCAAAAATATACAAGCCCTCGCTCAAAAAGATATGACTGCGGTAAATGATATAATTTATTCGCAAATAAACTCTGATGTTGCGTTAATTAATCAACTCGGTGTTTATATTGTTAATGCGGGTGGCAAAAGAATGCGGCCAATGCTAACGGTGCTATCTGCACGTGCATTTGGTTATCAAGGTGAAGAACATATTTCTATCGCCGCCATTATTGAATTTATTCATACCGCAACATTATTACATGATGATGTTGTAGATGAGTCGAATATGCGCCGTGGTCGTGAAACCGCAAATGCCTTGTTTGGTAATAGTGCGAGCGTACTTGTTGGTGACTTTCTTTACACCCGTTCTTTTCAGATGATGACCCAATTGGGCAACATGAGAATAATGGATATATTATCTGATGCCACCAATATTGTTGCAGAGGGTGAAGTGCTGCAGTTAATGAATTGTAACGACCCAGACACAACAGAAGAAAGTTATTTTGAAGTTATTTACTGTAAAACGGCCAAGCTATTTGAAGCCGCCACGCGTTTAGCTGCCGTTATTGCAGGGCAAGATGAAACAACTGAAAAAGCCATGCAGGAATATGGAAAATATTTAGGGACTGCTTTTCAATTAGTCGACGACATTATGGATTACACCGCTGATGCAAAAGCGATGGGTAAAAATATTGGTGACGATTTAGCTGAAGGTAAACCTACTTTGCCATTACTTTATGCAATGCAACACGGTAATACACAGCAGAAGCAGCTAATAAGAGATGCTATAGAACATTGTAATGGTATGGAGCACTTAGACGAGATACTCGCCGCAATGGAGCAAACAGGCTCTTTAGTGTACACACAAAAGAAGGCAGAGTTAGAAGCTGACAAAGCCATTAGTGCCTTACACATATTACCTGAATCAGAACACAAGCAAGCGTTAATTAGTCTTGCTCATATTGCTGCGAATAGAACGGTGTAATGATGAAAACTCATTTTGGCTTTCTTTTTAACGTCATCGCTATATTGTTATTTATTCCAGGCATATTTCTGCCGATGTTCTTTTTACAGATGGATGTTAGCGCGAGTATTAGTGGACCCGCACTTACCTCTGAACTGATAAACAAAGAACTTTCACTATTAACAACTATTCAAGAATTATGGCAACACGATCGTTTATTGGTGGCGGCGTTAATTTTTATTTTCTCTATTTGTATTCCGCTACTCAAAGCGTGCTTAGTGACTTGGTCTTATTTTAAAAGAAATACGCAGATAGAAAGAAAGATCATCAATTTTGTAGGAACTATTGGTAAGTGGTCGATGGCAGATGTTTTTGTAGTCGCAATATTTCTAGCGGTGTTATCCACTAATCATGCAGAAACGGCAAACCAACAAACACTCAGCATCATGGGTTTTAAACTTAACTTAATGATCAGCAGTGAAACGTTATCTTCTGTAGGGCATGGGTTTTATTTCTTTACCGCTTATTGCTTACTTTCATTGATAGGAACGCAGTTAAGCCAAAGTGGTTTGAAAAAGCAACCAAGCTAAACGATTATCTATTCACTCTGACAAACTAATTCTTTATCACGCTATTTTCATTCATTATTTTAACGCATAAAAAAACCGCTATTCTTTCCAGAGTAGCGGTTTTTTTTGCAGAGAATATCAAACAATAAATATAAATTTACCTATTAATATCAATGCTAACGTGCATCAAAATTAACCTTTGATGAAGTTAATGCCTTCAGTAATGTCAGCTTTTAATGTGTCTAACATATCTACTTTCGCTTTTTCTTCAAAAGCACTTAGTTTGCCGTAAGATAAAATTTCGCTCACGCCATTTACACCTAAACGTACTGGTTGTGCGAAAAATTGTGCATCTTCGCCTGCGCCTTCAACGTAAGCGTAATCAACCACGTCTTTGCCTTGTAAGCCTTTAACCAAAGACATACAAAAACGAGCGGCTGCTGCGCCCATTGATAAAGTAGCGCTACCGCCACCCGCTTTAGCATTAACAACTTCCGTACCTGCATTTTGAATGCGTGGCGTTAAAGCAGCAACTTCTTCATCAGTGAAAGTAACACCTTCAACTTGTGAAAGAAGCGGTAAAATTGTTGTACCTGAATGGCCACCGATAACGGGCACTTTAACTTCAGCTACGTTTAAGCCTTTTAATTCAGCAACAAAAGCTTCACTGCGAATAACGTCTAGTGTAGTAATACCAAATACACGAGCAGCGTCATAAGTACCTGCTTTTTTGAATACTTCAGCAACAATAGGAACCGTGCCGTTTACTGGGTTAGTAATGATACCAACCAACGCTTTAGGACAGTTAGCAACAATGCCTTCTGCTAACGTTTTAATAATGCCCGCGTTTACTGCGAATAAATCAGCACGATCCATACCTGGTTTACGAGGCATGCCAGCCGGAATTAAGACAATATCAGCACCTGTTAATGCATCGCCTAATGCGTCAGCACCAAAACCTTCAACTTTAACCGCTGTAGGGATGTGTGATAAATCGACAGCAACACCTGGAACAACGGGTGCAACGTCATATAAAGATAGCTCAGAACCAGCTGGTAATTGAGTTTTTAATAATAATGATAACGCTTGGCCGATTCCGCCAGCAGCGCCTAAAACAGCAACTTTCATTTGATGTCTCCGGTAGTTAAAGAATATTTGAGTAAATACGTAAATTTTCGTGCCCAAAAGATATAGCATCGGCCACTAAAAAACAATTAATATTAAACGATATATGGCATTAGGATACCGTATAATACTTTTAATGAAATAATACTTAGGTCTTACTTCCTCATCATTAAGAATTTAAGATTAAAAAAAGTGTAGTAGAAAAATAATAAAGAGTACCGTTAAATTATGACAGTTTCACAAAAACAAGAAGCATTAACACAAGCTTTTAAAGATTTATTAAAGCAAGAGCAGTTTGGCTCTCAGGGCGATATCGTTGAGGCTTTGAAAAAACAAGGCTTTGATAATATTAGCCAATCAAAAGTTTCGCGTATGCTCAGTAAATATGGTGCTGTTCGCACCCGTAATGCTCGCCAAGAAATGGTGTATTGTTTACCCGCTGAATTAGGCGTTCCAACAGCAAAAAGCCCTTTACGCCAGTTAGTTATAGATATTGAATACAATGAAGTGATGATCATTGTTAGAACAAGCCCAGGAGCGGCACAGCTCATTGCCCGATTACTCGACAGCTTAAGTAAGAGTGACGGAGTACTAGGAACGATTGCCGGAGATGATACTATTTTTATAGCCCCAACCCATGTTGGCCAAATAGAAGAAACCATTGCTAAGTTAGAGTTACTCTTTTCTAGAAACTTAAATTAAGCAAGCACCAAAAGAGTTGAAGCAAACGTATATGTTATTGTCATTCTAAAATTTCTGCATAACCTATCAATGAAGATAATTTCAGAATGACACGCCATCAACTGTATTTTTTCATGACTGAGCTAGTTTAGCTAAAAAATTCAAACTTGGGGCAAAGAAAGACGCCCCTGTTTCTGCCTGGGTATATTTCAGTAAATGGTCAAAATGACCATGTGCATCTGTTTTGATCATTGCTTTAAGCATCATCTCAAAAGGTTCTGGCGATCGGCAATATGCAACGAAAAATAAGCCCTGCAACTTCATATCACCGTATGGCATGCTTTGGCGTACTATCTCAATAGCATTACCGTCTGCATCTTTTAGGTTTACACGTTTAGTATGCGATGTGGGTGGTTTGTTTTCACTCGTATACTCTTCATTTTCTAATTTTGTACGCCCAAAAATATCTTCTTGGTCTTTAACTTTTAAACTGTTCCATAGATTTAAATTATGGCGATAGCGTTGAATATGTAAATAACTGCCCGCGGCAAATTCAGCATCATCTTCATTAGCAACCAACGCCACTATACGGCGGTGTGAGCCTTGTGGGTTCTCAGTGCCATCGACAAAGCCAGTTAAATCACGACCATCGAGAAACCTAAAGGCGCGTACCTGCTCAACAAGTTCAACACTATTTGCTAATAAAGCGCACACTTTTGTACTGACAATGTGATTGACATCAGCACGATCGCTTCTTATTTCAATATAGAGATCATAACTATCAGCAGGCGCTGCGCGGTCATCACATTCAATCGCTGAAAAAGGCTTAAGATTTTTGGGTCTTGCTTGAGGATAAAGTTCATCCCAGTAGTTAGCGCCAATAGCAATAACACCTGCAAGGTTTGATTCTGAAAAACGATCAGCGTAATGATCAAATAAGGCAGGTAATCGAGAAAGGGCTAGACGCACATGAGCATTTTTATCATCTAAAACATTAAACAATAGATAATAGCCGTGCAAACTAGGTTCCGCGCAAATACCAAATTGTTCTCTTGCCATCAAAGCTTCCAAAATAAAACGTGAGTTAATTTCTTAATTTTACACAGTTTTCTAAAATTGACAGTATATCTTTTGATTTATTAAAATAAGCACAAACTCAGTTGTTCTGTGACCTTCATGTGAGCGCACCATTGCTTGCATGGCAACACGACATACCGTTCATCCTGAACATCGTCGCTCTTTGCCATCCGTGGCAACACGACATACCGTTCATCCTGAACATAAAAAACAGCCCGTAGGCTGTTTTTTTATCTTTATTCATCTAATAAACTAAAGACTGATAAGTATTAAGTAAACTCTGGATAAGCTTCCATACCACAATCTGTTTTATCAACGCCTTCATATTCTTCTTCTTCAGTCACACGAATACCCATGACCTTTTTAAGCACATACCAGACAACAAAACTTGCACTAAATACCCAGACAAATATTGTTGCTGCGCCGATTAATTGTCCGCTAAAGGTTGAGGCTGGGTTTGTAAGAGGAACAAGTAGTAAACCAAAGAAACCAACAACACCATGAACTGAGATAGCACCTACTGGATCATCTATTTTCAACTTATCTAATCCAATAACCGATAGCACCACCAATACACCAGCGATCATGCCAAAGAGTGTAGATTGTAGCGCAGTAGGCGTTGAAGGTTCTGCCGTAATCGCAACTAAGCCCGCTAACGCACCATTTAATGTCATGGTTAAATCTGCTTTCTTAAATAAGATTTTAGCAAAAATCAATGCAGCTATTGCACCACCTGCGGCTGCAGCATTGGTGTTTAAGAAAACCATAGCAACAGAATGTGAACTGTTAATATCTGCAAGTTTTAATACTGAACCACCGTTAAAACCAAACCAGCCCATCCATAAAATAAACGTACCTAATGTGGCCATTGGCAAGTTAGCTCCAGGAATAGCATTTACACGACCGTCAGGACCATATTTACCTTTACGTGCACCGAGTAATAATACGCCAGCGAGTGCTGCTGATGCGCCGGCCATATGCACAATACCTGAGCCTGCGAAATCAGAGAAACCTAAGTCACCTAAAGTGTATAAACCAAATACAGCATTACCGCCCCAAGTCCAGCTACCTTCAAGTGGGTAGATTACTGCTGTTAGAGCAACGGTGAAAGCAAGGAATGCCCACAATTTCATACGCTCAGCAACGGCACCTGAAACAATCGACATGGCCGTCGCTACAAAAACAACTTGAAAGAAAAAGTCAGACGCTTTTGAATAAATAGCGCCGCCATTAAAACCATCTTCACGACCAGCAAATTCTTTTAATACTGCATCAGCATCAACCGTTTCGATGCCCGACAAGAAGAACCCACCACCGTACATAATTTCATAACCACACGCTAAATACATCATGCAAGCAATTGCATAAAGCGCAACGTTCTTAGTCAAAATTTCTGTGGTATTTTTCGCTCGAACTAAACCCGCCTCTAACATAGAGAAACCTGCTGCCATCCACATAACGAGGGCACCACAGACTAAGAAATAGAAAGTGTCCATTGCATACTGTAACTGAAAAATGTTTTGTTCCATGATTTACCCCTTAAATAGCTTCAACATCTTGCTCACCAGTACGAATACGTACAGCTTGCTGTAAGTCATAAACAAATATTTTACCATCGCCTATTTTACCCGTATGAGCAGATTCTGTAATTGCTTTCACTAAGCGTTCAACAACGTCGTCGTTCACTGCAATTTCAAGCTTCACTTTTGGTAAAAAATCAACTTGATACTCTGCACCACGATACAATTCGGTATGACCTTTTTGTCGTCCAAAGCCTTTTACTTCACTTACGGTTAATCCTTCGACACCAATTTCAGAAATAGCTTCTCTGACATCGTCCAGTTTGAAAGGTTTTATTATTGCGTTAACCATCTTCATTTTGTTTAGCCTTATTTGTGATTTGTACATAACAATACAAATGTTATGCCAAGCACTAAAAACAATAAAATTCAGTATGTTAAAATAAAAGTTAAAATAAAAACTGTTATTAAGCACTTCTGTGGTGCATAAAATATTGCGAATGACTGTAATTGGTGCATGAGGTAATGATCACCGCCACTTAAGTTGAGAATTCACGGCAACCTGAGAATTTTGTTGAGGTTCAAAGAGCAAGCAGAAGCTAAAACCCTATATAAATCTGTATATAGAGACTACAAATAAGTAACTGTAGATACTTATTTGTAAGTAGGATCATATGTGGTTTCCAATTTAATTCGAAATTTTGTCAAGAGTACTTCAACTCAAAACATCCATGAATACATAGGTACATACTTCACTAGTGATATTGTTGGATATTAAATGGATTGAGTGGGGACAATATTCACTAATGCCACAAAGCCGACGTTAGCCCTGATGAAATAACATTGAATTCGAATTAAATTTTGTATTAATAACTCAGTGCTAAGCAGTAAATATAGGTTGGTTTAAATAAGTGACGAAGAAGCAAAAACCAACTGTAATTTTTCCATTTGAGTACATTGGTATAGCTATTTACTTGTATTATTTGAAACGCTCTCTCACCTAAAGTAAAAAACAATGTTAACCGAATTCAACAATAAGTTCTAAATCATCGAAACATGCCATGATGAAAGTAACTATGAATATTATATTTGGAATGAAAAAAATAGAGAATAAGGTTTAAGATCTCTTTAACGTAAAGCTAAATGTGTGCATAATGCTTTCTTTTTTAACCCAATAACTAACTTATGAGTAATGTTGATTTAAAACTCTGTAGCAATTGCGATACACCAATAAATGATAAATATTGCTCAGTGTGTGGTCAAAAGATAAAGGATTGCCAGCCTTCTTTTAATAATTTTATATTAGCCTTATGGGATGACTTTGTCAGTGTTGATGCCAAGTTACTCAATACTCTTAAAGCATTATTTAAACCTGGGCGTTTAACCTTAGATTGGATCAATGGAAAGCAACAACGCTACGTCCATCCTGTTCGATTGTACATAGTACTCACCATCTTATATTCCACTCTCATTTTTCTTGGTTTTGAGGGCGGCCAACATGAACAGAGCTTTTTAAATGGCTTTATAAAAGGAATGAACGAAGGAAATAGTCATGCTATTACTCAAGAGCAAATAAATCAAATTATAAAGTTAACAACGTTTTTAACGATACCATTAACCATTATTTCAGTTAAAATTTATAGCCTCAAAGCAAGGCTTATTAAGAACGTATTCTTTGTTGTCAATATTTACTCGGTCATTGTCATCTTTGCGATAATGTTATTATTACTAGCTAATTTCTTAATACTTTTTGACGTTGAATTGCCCTCAGTTTACTTAATTCCCCCATTAGCATTACTTTTTACTACATTGAGTGCTAAAGCTGTTTACGATAAAGGACTTATCCAGTTAACAATTAAAACGCTTTTAGTTTTTATTGTTAACTCTATATTGATCGTAAGTATCTCAGCTATTTCAGTTGGGTATTTAGAAGCAGAAAATGGGCATATTAAAGATGTGCTCCCCCCTGAAGCAAAACAAGAAGTCGATGCAGCTAAAACTAAAAGCTAAATTCACACTGATGTGACGGTACACTTGATTGAATTCAAGTCCTAAAGCCGACTAAGCATCTTGCTAGATGCTACTGACCATCAAATAGCAAATTATCGCCTGAAGGGGGTAAGTCAACATTAACTGGTTTAATAATGTCTAAATAATAATGCATTATAGGCCTTGGCCAATGCACCTTAATTGTAGTCAACTCAATTTCTTCTATAGCCTCGTCGTATTCGACGACACTTACTTTTTTTTTTCCCAGACTTGGTTTACTTCTTTATTACTGAAGATTGAATGTTCACAAGACAGATAATATATACAATAATGTACATATGAATGCGACAGGAATAATAATTTAATATCTCATTGCCTTGCCTAAATATATAACAGCTTACTCTGGAGACTTCTCAGTAATATCCATTAGAAAATATATGGTAAAATAATTTAATGCCATTGTCTGCTTAGCGCACAGAGTGATCGTTAATAATTCAAAATTGACTGATAGCAATGGTGGTTTTGCGACGGTTAGATTAAGTAAAGTCATAGTGACTCTGAGTACGTGCATTTTTTGCACGTACTCATGGTCTCTAAGGTGCAATGCTTCTGTATGACCTATTACTACCTCTTTACTAAAAAAATAGTAAAGAGGTAGTAAAGCGTCTGCAATAGTGGATTAGTTGGCTATCAAAATAAAGTATAAAACCTTTAGCTAGGTTCATATAATCTGTATAACCTGGCAAGAATTTACTTCTTAAATACTAAATTTATATAAACTTATCCCCCTAATGCGCTCCTATGGTAGTAATAACCACAACAAAAATAACTAGATATTGCTTATTCTTCTTAGCATACTTTTGTTTGTGTAATGTATGCGATCTCATAATGTAATAAATCTCAAACTATAAGGCAGTAGTGTGAACAATTCTCAACTTAATTGGCAGTCAACAAATTCAAACAATCTGCAAACTATTGAAATATACGACTGTCACTTGCCTGAGATTCTCAGATTAAGTGGCAGTGATCATAACGAACGTTATATTCATAGCACAAACAGGTGGATGAAAAATTAAATCATTAAAAAAGGCGTAAAGATCTATTGTGGAGATAAATGATTAAATCAATGAAAGAAAGGGAGCCATCAGAAAATGTGTAGAGTAAGTTGTTGTGTGTTCAGCAAAGGGAAAGAATGCTTTTAATTTTAGTTAAAGAATTTATTTAACGATTGTTCATTGTTATTACACTATGGATGCAATAACAATGAGGTATTAATAAAGCATAAAAGCACTTGGATTAAGAACAGCCAAAATACTTAAACGTTCCATGTCACAGAAATCACTCGCATCACGTAATAGTTCTTTTTGAACAGCCAGTGAATCTAGTTTTTCATCTGTAATCACCACTGACGGATCATGACTTTTGCATTCATGGTTGAGCGTCATCACACGCTTAGCAATATAGAGTAATTTGGTTTCGTCGGTACTGTGTTCAAAGTCTTCACCATCTTGATCGCGTATAGGCTCAATCAAACTGTAAGGTAACTGCCATTGCTTTAATAACTCAGCCGTAACGTCAGCATAAGAAAAACCAAAAAATTGTAGCTGTTTCGTCCATGGTAATTCGTCTGAATTTACCTGTTTACAGGTCTCTACTTTTTCAGGCATAAATTGATGCATAACCAACTCACCTAAATTGTGTAGCAAACCCAAAATAAAGAGTCTCTCGGCATTTGGAACACTTAATTTAGCGCCTAAGAATTTCACCGTTAATGCACAATCAACACTACGCTCCCAAAAATCGTTTAAGTATTCAGGGTCTGTTTTGATTTTTCTACAGGCTTTGGTGCTAAAATAAGCGATAACTAGATTATAAACTTCAGTAATGCCAATAATTAAAACAGCTTTCGAAATAGTATCGATTTGACCGGGATAATTGAAAAATGAGCTATTAGAGAGCTTTAAAATAGTGCCCGATAAAGCAGGATCTAGTAAAATGACATCAGCAATATCATCAATAGTTGACGATTCATTATCAATTAATTCTTTAATACGAATAAAAGAATCTGATAAAACAAATATTTCACTTGCCTTCTCGGCGTATTCTGGAGCATTCATGAAGGAGATCCTAAAAATGTATAGGGTAATTGCATACCCAATTAAGTGAGTATGTTACTATTTTTAATCGATTAACGACTCACTTTCTATTTAAAATACAGTAAATTAGTGAATGGTCAAGAGTAAAAAAAAGTATAGTCACTAAATCGGTAATTAGTGACTTTTTATTATTATAATCGATATTACTCTTCAACCGTTAGTGCCACTTGGTAAGATCCAAATTTTCGTATATTAATAACACCCTTATCAAAGATCAAATATTGCCCTTTAATTCCTTGCAGTAGCCCTGAAACTTGTGCTGTTTTATCAAAGTTAAATGACGCTATTTTTTCCAAATATTGCTCTACTGGAAAACGTAAATTAACTACAGGCTCATCAAGTAACTCAACAGCATCAGCGCCAAAACGTAATTTAATGTCTTCTAATTCCGCGGCGATCTCTGGTAATAGTTCCTGCGCTTTTTCTTTTAAATCAACGGTTTTACCCATTCCTTTTAGCATAGCTCGCCAATTTGTTTTATCAGCAATAAATTTGGCGAGAGCTATTTCAACAAGCCCCGATTGTAAGCGCGTACTCACTCTAAATAATGGTAAAGCTTGTGTAGCGCCTTGATCAATCCAGCGTGTAGGTATTTGTGTATGGCGAGTAATACCCACTTTAATTCCCGAAGTGTTCGCTAAATAAACATAATGATTTACCATGCAATTTTTTACGCCCCACTCAGGCTCACGACAAGTACCTTGTGCATGGTGACAAGTTTCTGGCTTCATAATGCACATGTCACATTGTGCAAGTTTTTGCATACACGGATAACAAAAACCTTGTGAATAGCTTTTTTTCGTTACCCTTGAACAATGGCGACACGCTATTTTACCTTGATAATCGAAGGTTATTTTTTTCCCGATTAACGCATTCATATCGATTAACTGTTCACCGATAGGTAATTGATAATGAACAAGTCCGTTTTCATCTAATTGGGCAGTCATTTTACTCAAAGCACCAGCATCGTAATGGGTCATTTATTGTCTCGATAGTTTTCATGGGGAATTTAGAGGGCATGGTATAAAACTCTGGAAATGACAGCCAGCTTTTTATCGATTTCAATGATAAAAATTGCCATAATAAGCTTATGCCAGAAAAAAAAATCTCTCCCAAGCCAACCTGGTTTGTTTATTATTTACGTTGTGCTGACAATAGTTTGTACGCAGGTGTTACTACAGACCTTATTCGTCGGCTCTTTGAACACAATACCTGTAATAAAACGGGAGCTAAATACACGCGCGCGCGTCGACCAGTAAAATTAGTTTACGCTGAAGCTCAAGAAAATCGACAACTAGCCTGCAAACGTGAATATCAATTAAAGAAGTTTACCAAGGTAGAAAAAGAAAACCTAGTGCATAGTTTTGACCCCAATATTTTAACAAAAGTCCCTTGACGATACTGGTCTGCTTAGTTTCTGTTTTTTCAATTAATTTCCACTTATCTGTGGGTAACTGCTAATATACGGCGGTTTTCAAACAATAGATGTAGGTATTATGTTTCTAGAAAGTTACTGTAGCGTAACAGGCAGTCAAATAAGTTTCTCTCGTCAACAAGGTAGTGACTTTGCTAAAAAAATTGCTGACGATTTCAATCCGCTACATGATGTTGATGCAAAACGTTTTTGTGTACCCGGTGACTTACTTTTTTCAGTGGTATTAGAAAAATCAGGTTTATCACAAAACATGGGCTTTACTTTTTCGGGCATGGTTACTGATGGTCTTAAGCTAGATTTTCCAGAAAAAATTGTCGAATCAGCCTGTGTTACCGATGACAATGCTAAAGAGTACATGAAAATAGAAGCCTCGGGTGAATGTACAACGAATAGCCAATCGATCAATGCATTGATCCGCGCCTACGTTGAGTTTTCAGGCCATACATTTCCACATATTTTAGTAAAATTAATGTTTGAAAACAGTGTAATGATCAATCCGACACGGCCAATGGTGATGTACGAGAACATGTTTATTCATTTAGATAAGCTTAATTTTGTTGACGTACAATTGCAATTAACGACGCCCAGTTTACTTATTGATGGTAAACGCGGTAAAGCGACACTACCTTTTGATTTAGTGGCTAATGGTGAAGTTATCGGTCATGGTAAAAAACACATGCTACTCAGTGGCTTAAGAGATTATGAACAAGCAACTATTGATACACTTGTTAGCCATTACAACGATAAAAAAGCGCAGTATCTGAAATAAAATCTCAATAAAATGATGTTACTCAACAATAATAGTCCTCTCACCTTTCTCAAACGCTAACTGCTGTGTTCTTCTGTTTTCTACGCAATAAGCAAACTGACGAGTAGTCTTAGGCCGTAAACACTTTTTCGGCTGTTGATAATATTGTAGCCATGCTTGCAGTTGTTTACCTTGATAACGAGATTTTATTACAACGGGAGCTGACGTTTGAAAGGGTTTACTACTGCCCTTTTTAATATCTCTTGATAAAGTGGCTGATAACGGCTGATGGATATTTACTGCAATATTTCTTTGCTTTTTTTTATGGTTACCTTTTACCTTTTTTAACAGACCTCGTTCGCACTGCCACCATTTTTTCCGCGCCACTTTCTCTTGCTTATTTAAGTTTTTACTGCGTTTTAAGCCTTGGCCTTGCCTTTGTTGTGACTGAACATTACGTAATTTATCTGCATAAGATTGACATTCTTTTTTCCCCGCGTAACTTTCATAAGAAAAAGTTAACATGATGCCAACAAGCAAAATTTGAAAATAAACACTCTTCACAGTTCCTCCTTGAGTCCCTACTAGAACACTTAATATATTAGTACACAAAATTAACATTACATTAGCAAGTCAGCAAATACGTTCTATACTCAGTTTTATCTAAAATGAGCAAGGACGTTCAATGTTGCACGCGTTTACAGTAAAGTTTTTATATTTATTAGCTTGCTACATGCTCTTGGCCCAGTGCTATGCAAAAGACTTACCCAAAATTCAACTCGCAACACCCTATAAAGCTGACAGGAAAAATCCTATCAGTATTAATGAATACTTTGTTAGCGAAAAGCTCGATGGTATTCGTGGTTACTGGAATGGTAAAAATTTATTCACTCGTGGAGGCAACCTCATTCATGCACCAGAGTGGTTTACCCTAGGTTGGCCCAAGATATACCTTGATGGTGAACTATGGAGCAACCGTGGTGAGTTTGAAAAAATCAGTAGCTGTGTCAGAAAACACCAGCCTACACCACAAAATAAAATGAGCTGTTGGCAGAAAATACGCTTTATGGTTTTTGACTTACCCAAACATGCGGGTACTTTTAGTCAGCGTATTACTCAGATGAATCATTTAATCGCATCATCGACCAGCCCTTATTGGCAGACAATAGAACAAGAAAAAATAAATTCAATCGCCTTATTGCATCAACAACTAGTAAATATCGTCAATATAGGCGGGGAAGGGTTAATGCTGCATCATCAAGCAGCCTACTACAACGTTGGTAGAAGTCATGATTTAATGAAACTAAAACAACATGATGATGCTGAAGCTATCGTTATTGCGCATATTAAGGGTAAGGGTAAATACAAAAATAAAATGGGCTCGTTAAAAGTAAAGATGCCTTCCGGTCTTACCTTTAAGATTGGTAGTGGTTTTACTGATAAGCAACGCGAAAAACCACCCGCTATTGGTAGTACGGTCACTTACAAATACATTGGTAAAACCGCGCGAGGTGTGCCAAAATTTGCGAGCTTCTTACGCATTCGTGAGCTAACACTCATTCAGTAAAATGCATAAACTGACTATCGGTCCCTATAAAAAGAGAATAATAATTAATGGAATTTCACTTATGGTTATCTTTTGTCGTCATTTGTATGATGGGCGCTTTATCTCCCGGACCAAGCTTGGCATTAGTCATCAAAAATACGTTGTCTGGAGGAACATCACAAGGTTATGCCACGGCTATTAGCCATGGTTTAGGTGTTGCGATTTATGCAGCCATTACGGCAACAGGTATAGCGGTGATTATCGTTAAATCTCCTTTGATATTCAGTATTATTCAATATGCAGGCGCGGCTTTTTTACTGTATTTAGGGGTAAAATCATTATTAAGCAAAAAAGTTAATACCGTATTTTCTCAAAATGACCCAGTGAAAAAAGCGCAAGTAAACGGCTGGCGTGATGGCTTTTTAATCGCTTTTTTAAACCCAAAACTCGCTATTTTCTTTCTCGCCTTATTTAGTCAGTTTTTAGGGGAAGACGCGAGCAGTGAGCAAAAAATGATAATGACCGCGACAGTAGGAAGCATTGATGCTTTATGGTATTGCTTAGTAACGTTTACACTATCACGCGGTAATATCATTAATAAATTACGTGAGAACAGCCATATTGTTGACAAAGTAACGGGCAGCTTTTTAATACTACTTGCTGCTCGTATAGTGATTAACTAAATACAACTTATTTAGCATATTTCCACGTAGCGAAAATAAAGCACCTTCAAGCCCTTACCTGCTTCAGCTTCAACGAATACCTTTGGGTTATCAATTCGATGCTGAAATTGGCACTGAGGGCATTCTCTAGAAACTTCAGCTAATAAAAAATCCTCACTTAAGTCAGGAGAATTTAAACAGAGCACTACATCACTATTATTTGCCATTAACTCAGGTAAGCGTTTAATGATTTTCTTGTAATCTCGCTCAATATTTACACTGCCCTTTTGAAATGAAGGAGGATCACAAATCAATAAATCGTAAGGGCCATTTTTTTTCAATCGATTGTACGATTTAAAAATATCAACACCTTCATATTTTACCTTGCTCGCATCTTGTTTATTAAGTTTATGATTTTCACGCCCTTTAGATAAAGAGCTTTTACTCATATCAATATTAACAACTTGCCGAGCACCCCCTGCAATAGCGGCAATAGAAAAGGCACAAGTATAAGCAAATAGATTTAAAACGTTCCTCCCTTCACTATGATTTTTCACCCAATCTCGGCCATTGCCCATATCAAGAAAAAGCCCAGAATTTTGTGCTTTACCTAAGCTAATATGATATTTAAGGCCATGTTCTTGCGCATTTAATTCCGTGATATCTTCTCCCCATAATACTTCGCTAGGAGCAAACTTTCGGCTACGGTATTGTACTTGAATCGATTGGCAGTATGGGATCAACTGCTTTATCACCGTCACTTGTTCATTCAACCAAGCTTCATCAACCTCTTGGTAAAGTGTAATGAGCACAACAGGCGAAAACCAGTCAACATTGACGTGAGATAACTCAGGATAAGTATGACCTCTACCATGAAATAATCGTTGGCAATCAGTTAAACTACTGAGTTTTTCAATAGACTGTAGCGAAGTTTTAAGGTGATCTTGAAGGTTTAGTGTCATAACTATATTGTTTAAAAGATAAAATAAAGCCGCATAATAACAAATTATGCGGCTTTTGGTTAAATCGTTTGTTCCTTTACATTACATCATCATACTACGAAGCAAAAATGTTGTAGGCAAAGAATTTTTGCGCAACAGTATTTAAGAAAATACATAAGACAATGAAGGGTATAAAAGTACCTAACGAGAAGTTAACATACTTCTCGACCCAAGAACCTTTATAGTTATCGTTGCCAATAGCTAGTTCGTCTGAAAGGTTATGTTTTTTCCAGCGATAACTTACAAACATACATAAAAGAAAGCCATTTAACGGTAAAATTGTATCGTAGAAAATATCATAAACCACATCAAAGAATGAACGTGAACCGCCAGCATACGTTGTAAATTCAGTAAAGAACGACACCATACCAAATGAAACCATAGCAAATACAGTTAATACACCACCTAAAATCATTAAAATTGATAAGGCTTTTTTACGACTATGCTTTTTTTCTGTGACTAAATAAGAAACCGGTACTTCAATAATTGAAACTAATGAGGTAATAGCAGCAAAAAACACTAAAAGGAAGAAAAATGCAGCGACGGCACTTGCACCAAAGTAGCCAATAGAGGTTTGTAGTGCTAAAAATATTTTAGGTAAAAAAGTAAAAATTAATGATACAGAACTGTCACTTAACTCCGCTGGATTAACATTAGGGTTGAATGAAAATACCGCAGGTAAAATCATTAAGCCTGCAGTAAAAGCAACCGCAGTATCAGTTAAAGCCACTAATTTTGCAGAATTAACAATATCAGTTTTATTATTAATATATGAACCGTAAGTAATTAATATACCCATACCTAACGATAGCGAAAAGAACGCTTGCGACAAGGCGCCGTTAATCACGGTAGGGGTGATTTTATCAAAATCAGGAATAATAAAAAATTTCACACCAGCCATAGCGTTATCAAGGCTTAGTACATAAACCACCATGATTAACAGCATAACGAATAATGCTGGCATCAGTATTTTTGCTGCTTTTTCTATGCCCTCTTTTACCCCGGCAACTAAAATGAAATTTATAATGGCAGCAACAGCAACCATAGCCACAAATAAATAGGAACTATTAATGAATTCACTAAAGCCCTTACCGCTGGCTAAATAATCTAATTGACCCGATAATGTTAACGCGAGATAACCGAAAAGCCATACGGTTAACACCATATAGAAAACAGCAATCATAAATGGCGTAAGCACACCAAAGATCCCGGCTATTCCCCAACCTCTACTACCACCACTGAGTGCTTTATAGGCACCAACAGGTTCTTTTTGTGTTTTACGGCCAACGGCCATTTCGGCAATCATTACCGGTAAACAAATTAAAAATACGAATAATGCGTACATAATTAAAAATGCACCACCCCCATTTTTAGCAGCATTCACAGGAAAGCCGACTAAGTTACCAATGCCAACAGCAGAACCTGCTGCGGCTAAAATAAATCCGAGTTTAGAGCTAAAATGCTCTCTAGATGCGCTCATAAATGTCCTTAATTATAATTATTTGTAGGGCATATTTTGTACAGTTTATTAACTATACGAAAAAAGAATGGCCTGATGCTAGCAGGCTTTATAATTAATGTCTTGTTTTAGAACGAAGGTATTAGTAATTAAGTGTATAAATATGGTTGCACCTAGAAACCAAGTCGTAAAATCGCCTTATAAATCTCATAATTTCAGCAAGAACTCATCTATAGCCCCTTCCACAAATAGTATCCCTCTATTTTGAGAAAAGTCCGCCATTGATGATAGTGAGAATATTTTCCGTCTCTTCTGATGCAAAATCAACCGCCTGAGCTAAGTCATCACTAAAAATATTTAAATTCTGACATAAACGTTCATCAATACTGTCCTTATAATCGAACACATCGGGATGGCTATCAACTAATGCTAAACGAGAGGCTAAATAAAGGACTTTTACATCTTTATTAATTTGAATTTTTTTTGCTTCGTTAACGTGGCGAATAGGCAAAATTATTTTTTCAGGTATTTGCCATATTTTTAATAACTCTGCAGATATATCGGTATAAGTAAAACCCAGCACTTGCTTTTGCAGTGCCCAAGGCAACTGCTCGGTTGAATATTTTTCACATTGCTGAGCAATTTCAGGCGTTATTTTTGCAACAATCACTTCACCAAAATTTTGCAGAAGTCCAGCGACAAAAAGCCGCTCAATATCAGGGATCCCAGCCTTAATCGCTAAATTTTTAGTCGCCAAACCACAAAAAATGCTCATCCGCCAAAAACGTTTTAAATCAATTGCCTGATTTGAAAAGTGTTTAAAGGCTGTCGCCGCAACATCCACTAGCATCATGTTATAAATAGCTTGGGTGCCAATAATTGTGATGGCACGTGAGATAGTGCTAATTTCTCCCGGAAAACTATAAATAGCACTATTAGCAATTTGTAATAAACGAGAAGTCATTGAAGGGTCGACACTAATTACATTGGCAAAATCTTCAATCGTTGAGTCTTCATTTTCCATTAATCCTTTAATTTTGAAACAAGCGTCGGGAAGAGCAAAAGAGCCATTAGCTTGTAAAGCGTATTGGTGAGCATCCATGGTGGGTATCAATATTTTTATCGAGTCATGTTTATAGTGTAGCTTTTTAGTTAAAAGCAGAAAACAAAAAAAACGCAGTGATCTTCATCACTGCGTTTTATCTTTTTTACCGATGCATTTTACTGAGCGAAAGTTTTTCCAAAAAAGTCGCCTTGGTTCCACGTTGGACGTTTATCACCATTAGCAATTTCTAAACCTATCATCATATTAACCTCGGCAAAGCTTGCCGCGGCATCGTAACGAATAGGTAGGGTTATTTCATCACTATGTTGATGATAATGATTTTTAAGGAAGTCACCAAATACTGCACCGCCATCAATTTCAGGATCTTTAGATTTAAAGCCTGTCATTAAAAAGACTGATGGAATACCTGCTTTGACAAAGCTGTAGTGGTCGCTACGCGTAAATAACGCCTGCTCTGGCATTGGGTCATCACTTAGCGACAAATTAATTTTTTCTGCGGCACTCGCAACGATAGGACCTAAACTTGAATGTGTTGAACCGAAAGCAATAATATCAGCAAATGGGTATAAGATTAATGGCATATCTAAGTTAACGTTCGCAACCATTTGAGACGACGGTACCGTTGGGTTTGTTGCAAAATAGCTAGACCCTAATAGCCCCTTTTCTTCACCTGTAACTACAACAAATAAAATAGAACGTTTTGGTTTTTCAGGCATGCTCGATAATAAGCGGGCTGTTTCTAGCAAAATTGAAACGCCTGATGCATTGTCTAACGCGCCATTGTTAATTTTATCTTTTTCATCACCATGGCTACTAATACCAATGTGATCAAGGTGAGCACTAAAGACCACATATTCGTCTTTTAGTACGGGGTCACTTCCTTCAATAACAGCAATAAGATTAGGGCTGGTAATTTCTTCATGGCGACTTTTATTAGCCATGTTAACACTTGATTTCAAAGCAAAACCTTTAATGGCAATATTATTAGTATCGTCGCTAAGTAACGCTTCTAGTGTGCGTTCTGCTCCTTCAAATAAGGCTTGGGCATACTCTGAACTTAAATAAGCACCTCCTTTTATTTCAGGATGTTTCCCAAAAGGCATGCCCTCTTTGTTTAACCAGCTTAAACGTGGTGCTTCCGCATAAGATGCGCTTTTAGCAAAAGTTCTTACTGCATCACGTTTAGGGGTATGAATAGTAATAAAACCAACAGCTCCATTGCTAACGGCATGTTGAATTTTTTCACTGCTAGAACCGATGTGAGCACCTTCTTCTGACGGTAAATCATCAGGACGTCCTGTTAAAACAACAACAACTTTGCCTTCAACATCAATATCTTCGTAATCGTTATAACCAAATTCTTTAGAAACAATGCCGTAACCAACAAAAACAGTTTCAGCCGTAACGCTAGCGTCTGTCACGATACTATCGCCTGACATAATAAAAGCATCTTTAAAGGCTAACTCAATGGTACCTGAAGTATTAATAATAGAAAGCTCAGCACTATTTTCTTCAAGGAACGCTTTTCTAAAGGTTACTTTTTGTTCAAACCCTTCACGTTCACCCATAGGTGTTAAGCCTAACTGTTTAAAGTATGACTTTACATAATTAGCGGCTATTTGGTAGCCTTCACTACCAGTATCTCGCCCTAATAAAGTATCGTCAGCTAAAAACTCTATGTGGGCTTTTATATTATTTTCATTTACTTGTGGCATTTTTTCAGCAACTGACCTTGTTGCTTCATTGTTTTGTCCACACGCAGATAAAAACGCGATACTTAATAAACTTGCACTGGCTATTAATTTAAATTTCATTGGCTTCTTCATATTATTAATTAAATTTTAAGATATTTTAGAGGGGAGTTGATATATTTATATCACTATAATGATTGTAAAAATAAAACGCTAGTATAGACATAAAGTTATTCGTTAAAGCGCTCACAACTAAAGCTCATAAAACCCATACTAAAATGGCGGTATTCCTAATGAAATAACGCCATTTTATTGTAAGAATAGAACAACTACTTCAGTAAATATGCCTCTGTTTCAGTCGCCGGCATAGGTTTAGCATAATAATAACCCTGCCCAAAGCGACAGGCCATAGCCATTAAAAGCTCGGCATCTGCTAGGTTTTCAATGCCTTCACATACTGTTCCCATTTGTAAATTGGTTGCTAAATCTATAATGGTTTTTATGATCGCCTGATGATTATCATGCTCGTGCACATTATTAATGAACGAACGATCAATTTTTAGCACATCAATAGGAAAACGATGTAAGTAACTTAAACTTGAATAACCCGTGCCAAAATCATCAAGTAAAATTTTCACGCCTAATGTTTTTAGTGCATTCATATTTTTTAGCACTATGTCACTATTTTCGAGTAAAGCACGTTCGGTTAACTCAACTCTTAATTGCGGGGGTTTAATGCCAACACGTTGAATTATTTCTTCAATATCGACCGGTAGCGTTACACTAAAAAAATGATCACCGTATAAGTTACAACTAACGTACAAGTCATCGCGACCACACTTTTTTTCCCATTGCTTTAACTGCAAACAAGACTTCTCTATGATCAGAAAGTCAATCGCCATCACTAAATTCGTTTCTTCTGCGAGGGGAATAAAATCATTTGGAAGAACAAAGCCACGTTTCGTACTCTGCCAACGAGCTAGAGCTTCAAACCCAACAACCGCTTCAGTTTTTAAATCAACAATCGGCTGAAAGTAAGGTGAAAATTCATTATTTTCTATACCATTACGAATATCAGTTTCCAATTCCAATGCATGTTGAACTTTTTTTTGCATGCTAGAATCAAAAACTTCATAACGGCCCTTGCCTTGATTTTTTGCATGGTACATTGCGGTATCAGCATCTCTAAGCATAATGTCAGCGCTGTCATAACGTTCATGATTAAATAACACACCAATACTTGTGCCAATAAAAATACCTTGGTTTTCGATAATAAAAGGAGTAGCTAAAAAGTCATTAATACGCTGAGCAACTTCATAAGCTTCATTATTAGAATCTAAATCTTCAATTAAAATAACAAACTCATCACCGCCTAACCGAGCCACCGTGTCTTTGTCTCGAACCAGTATTTTTAATTTTTTGGCTATTTTTTGTAAGAGCAAATCACCAGCATGGTGACCTAGGCTGTCATTAACCACCTTAAAGCGGTCAAGATCTAAAAATAACACCGCAAATTTCATCTTAGCTTTTCGTTTATGACAAGCAATAGCATGATTCAATAAGTTAATAAACAGCGTGCGATTTGGTAAGCCTGTTAAAATATCGTGTGACGCCGTATGTTGTAACTTCTCTTCAGCTTTTTTTCTTTGCTTTATTTCGTCTTCTAATGCGACCGTTCTTAGCTTAACTTGCTGTTCAAGAAGTAGATGCGATTGCCGTTCAAATTCTAATATGTCACGTCGATTAATCGCTGAAGCAACATGTTGAGAAACAAATTTTAATAGTTCCGCATCTTGCTCAGTGAATGTTGTCGCTAAATTATAACTTTGTAAGACCATTGCTCCAAGTACAACACCAGAATGTATTAATGGCACGCCCAGCCAAGATTTAGTTTCACCTTGTGGCTCTTTAGTCTTACCTTGCTCATATAAAGCATACATTTGCTGATAATTAAGTAATTGTGTTTCACCGGTACGAATGATGTGCTCGGTAAAACTATTTCCTAATGTTATTGGCTGAGAGTCAACATCGGCATTAGTAGAGTTTTGATCTAAATAATAAACAAAAGAAAGTGTTTTGGAATTTTGATCATATTTAGTGATATAAAAGTTTTGAGCGTTTATGAGCTGGCCAACAATGTTATGAACCATTGAGTAAAACTGATCAATGTGGAGCGTAGCATCATTGGTTAATTCTGATATTTTAAAAAGCGACTCTTGCAATAACTCTGACTTTTCTCGCTCTCTAATTTGCTTCATAAGTTCACGAGTGCGTGAATTTACTGCATTTTGTAAACGCTCATGATCTTTTAAGCGGGTCATCGCGGTAACGATATGCTGAGCCGTAAACTCCATCAACTCTAGGTCATCTACCAAGTAACGAATTTTCTCAGAATAACTCTGTACAGCCATAACCCCAATAACAACACCATCGTTCAGCAAGGGAACACCAAGCCAGTCAGTACTGTCAGAGCCCATACGTTTAATTGCATTCTTAGCCACTAATTCACCAACAACCTCAGGAGTTGCTAATAATGATTTAGCTGTTTCAATAACATAGCAAGTCATAGAACCTGCAAAAGCAGCTAAAGGAGACTTACCTAAAGGGAAATCATCTTTTTCATCAATATCATAGACAAACTCTAAGGTGGATAAGGTTTGATCGTAGAGCGCAATATAAAAATTTTCAGCTCTCATCACTGAAGCTATAGATTGATGAACTTGACCATAGAACATACTTAAATCGGCACAGTCATGTGATAACTGGTTTAGTTTAAAAAGTGCGGTATAGCGGTCTTCGAGCTTGCGATATTTGATAAGCAAAGCAGTCGTTTCGTTTGCTAACAAGTTATCGCTCTCATTACGATTATCAAGTTCATTATTTAAATGTTCTGCCATACAATCCAGAAATAAAGATAATAGAATGTTTAATCATAATGACTATATTTGGGTGAAATATCCACTAAACGAAAGAAAGAATTAACACTTTATTTGCATAGTGACAGTAGAGGAGCATAAAGCTCCTTTACAATTTATTGCTTAAATTTTAATAAATTACTTATGATAAGGCTTACTTAAGCGGTGAACTGATTCTATAAAGTGACCCGCATGCTCTGGATCCACATCAGGGTGAATACCATGACCTAAATTGAATACATGCCCAGTACCGCCTTCACCAAAGCCGGCAAGAATTTTGTCAACTTCTTGCTCAATACGCGGTAAGGGGGCGTAAAGCATTGAAGGATCCATATTACCTTGCAAAGCAACTTTATCACCGATACGTGCTTTTGCATTTTCAATATCTATGGTCCAATCAAGTGCTACTGCGTCACAGCCTGTTGCCGCGATAGACTCTAACCACATACCGCCATTTTTGGTAAACAAGGTTACAGGGACTTTACGACCTTCATTATGACGAGTTAAACCGTCAACAATTTTTGCCATATACTGTAATGAAAATTCTTGATAATCACGTGGAGACAATACGCCGCCCCAAGTATCAAAAACCATAACTGATTGTGCGCCAGCAGCAATTTGAGCATTCAAATATGAAATAACAGAATCAGCTAATTTGTCTAGTAACATGTGTAATGTTTTTGGTTCAGCAAACATCATTTTTTTGATTTTGGTGAACGCTTTTGAACTACCGCCTTCAATCATGTAAGTCGCTAATGTCCATGGACTACCAGAAAAACCAATAAGAGGAACTTCACCTTTTAATTCTTTGCGGATAGTACGCACCGCATTCATTACATATTGTAATTCTACTTCAGGATCTGGAATACCAATTTTTTCTACGTCAGCCTTACAAGTAATAGGACGCTCAAACTTTGGTCCTTCCCCAGTTTCAAAGTACAAACCTAAGCCCATCGCATCAGGGATCGTTAAAATATCACTGAATAAAATGGCAGCATCAAGCGGAAAGCGACGTAACGGTTGAATGGTAACTTCACAGGCAAGATCAGCATCACGACATACCGACATAAAGTCCCCCGCATTTTTGCGAACTTCGCGGTATTCAGGTAAGTAACGCCCTGCTTGTCTCATCATCCATACGGGTGTGTAATCTACAGGCTGACGCAAAAGCGCGCGTAAGTAAGTATCGTTTTTTAATTCAGTCATGAAGTATCTTCCCATTTTTATATGCGCGCATTCTATCATTAGCAATTTTTTTGGTCTATGTTCTAAATCAATTCTTAGCAGTAATAATATAAGCTTATTACCTTATAAGCGTAATAAGCAATGTGTTATCAGTTACTTATTTTTAACAAGTGTAAATTATTGTAACAAAAGTGACTTGTACGAAAAAAATCGTGGTATAAATGCTCTATTAAAGTTGTTGCGTTAGCTTTTTTGCTTTGCTATAAATTGCCCCGCGTTAAAGAAGTACATAAAATAAAAATAATAATAATAAAAGAAATAACTAAAAAGAAGCTAGTATAAACTAGACCTACAGCGAGCAATTCAAGCCTTACACTTTGTAAGGCTTTTTTATTGCCTAAAATAACCTATTAATATTTTTCGTGTTTAGGCTATAAACCTTTACTGTTTTATTAGGCAATAGTATTCACAACTCTACTTATTTATAAATAGGTTTTTTCAGCCTTCGTTACCTTCTCTAAATAATGGCGAGATTCAGCTTTTGGGTGCTTTTTCGTCAGTAAATAGTATACATCTTTAGGCAACTTGGCATTGAGCACTCTCATTGCAGTTTTACGATTACCATGAAAAGTTTTTAATACATTACCCGCACCGCCATTGTAAGCAGAAATAATAGAGTAGTGTCGACTGGTTAAATTTCGTACGGATTTTAAATAATTATTGTTGAGAATGTATAAGTAGGCTGAGCCAATATCAATGTTAAACGCGGGGTCAAATAGCTGCTGCTTGGTTGGCATGCCCTTTTTCTTCTTAATGCGTTGAAAAACATCAGCGCCGGCTGTTTTAGGCACAACTTGCATTAAGCCATATGCATTAGCTGTACTCACCGCAAATGGATTAAAGCTACTTTCAGTTTCAATAATACCGTATATAAGTTGCGGTGATATTTGATAACGTTTAGCGGCTGCCAGTACATGAACACTGTATTTTTGTTCACGCAGGTGTTGATGTTTTGCCACCATCTTGATGCTAACCGCATAAATTTGTTTTTTATTTTTTTTGTATTTTTGTAAGTTAAATTCGGTTAAATACTCAGAGAATCGATTCGCGCGCCATTGGTATTGAATCGGCTTGTTGTCTCGGTCAACCACTTGTTGGTATAAGTAAGGTTGCCCTGATAACAGTGGTGCGTCGCTTGAAAATATATCAGTTTTTTGAGGATCGGATGTCGATAATAAAGTGGTTACTATTGCTTGTTGTAAATTATTCAGCGTTTTAGCTGAAGACTTATCAGCTAAAGATTCGATTAAAATTGTTCCTTTTTCAAAATCAACAATGGCACGGGCTTTGTAGTTGTTGGTATATTTAACAAGCTTTTTATTGTTAGGTATTTTTGGCTTAGCTTCGCCCCAAACCTCGTTAATCTGTTTCGTTAATTTTTCAAACAACGCTTTGATATTATTAACATCGTGTAAAATAAGTTTATTCGTTTTAACCGCTTGTTGAGCAATAGCAATAAGATCTGGGTCTTCAGATTTTATTTGTTTAATTAAGATTTCCGCACTGCGAAGTGAGGCAAGATTGGGCGTACTTTTACAACTGGTTAAACTAATGACGATAAGTAGCAACAACAGTTTTTTAAACATTAAACTACAACCTTTGATTTATTTACTCCCCGCAAAGCATATATATATTTAGCAATTAAAAATACCAATACATTGATAATATAAGGTGAGTTATACAAAGGTATTATCAGTAACACCCCGTAAAAAATATACCTGTAAAAGTGCCTAACATTCTTTTAAAGGTTGCTTTAGCCGTGACTACTTTCAATGTATAGCAGATATTGATCCTATTAATTTTTTATATGCTGTACAGTTAATTAACGAAATAATAACGCTCAATCATTACGCAAATTCTGATGAAAGAACCTATCATATTAACTAGTTCAACATTAAGTACTTCGGCTATGGCAGAAAAACAAGCTGGCTTGATATCTAGGGCTAAAGGCAGCTTAGACACTGAGCAAGGACAACAAGCAAAACAAGTCTTAACAAAGGGTTTAGGTAAACTGTTAGGTTAATTCTTTGTAGTCGTTAATATAAATAAAAAAGGTTCTTTAGGTATAAATTAAGATGACTGCTCAGCACATTAACTCAAGGTAAAAACTTTTAAATTAACCTACCAAAAGCTTAAAGCGAAACTGTTAATAAGCAATTGAGTTTCGCTAATGTCTTCATTTAATCATTTTATTATTGCACCTACTTAAAAAGTATAAATGACGGTAATTCCATTCATCCCAGGCAAACATTTTATTGAGGTAAATAATTTTTACAAAATGTAAAATAATGTAAGTTACCATAAACAATTAACACACAATTTTTATATACTTTTGGCTTGTAACTCTCGGTAAAATCTTGTCGTAACCACTTGCGCCCTCCTTTTATATGCGCACTAAATTATTGAGAAAAGACTATGAAAAGATTATTACTTAGCGCTTTACTGTTAACCGGATGTGCAAGCCATGGGGTTGACCGAGCAGACCAACACCAAATAATTAAAGAATTTTATGCGACGATTGCGTCGGTTACGCCGGTAACTTTATCTTCAGAGGTCAAAACAGGTATTATTACCGGTGCTGGCATTGGCTTATTAGGCGAGCTTGACGGTAACCATGAAGATATGATTGCAGGGACCATTGCTGGGGCATTAGTTTTTGGGTTATTTACCGCTTTATTTGAGGGGAGTAATGAGGCTTTTCAGTACCATCTAAATTCGGCCACCCAAGGTGAATTTGATGTCATTCAAAAGAAAAAAATTCCTGAATCAGTAAGTTGTGTAAAAGTGCGAAGTGGTAAAACGATTACGTTAATGACTGCCTCACCTGAAAACTGTTCTAACTTATTTAAATAACTTATACTGATTTTACACAGGGTTCTAGAGCAAAAATATGCAAAAGTTATTATCTACTTTACTGATACTCTTTTTATTTTCTTGTGGTTCAGTATCGATGAGCGACGGACGACAAGAGATTATTATTAACGCTAAACCCGCTCCTTGCGATATTCACCGCAAGGAAATAGATCCCAATTGTAAAATTGAAGGTAAGAATGTATTGCTTCGCAAAAATCATTAAACCTGATAACCCCAGCGCGGTATAATAGATTGCTCAATGCTTAAATGGTCTAACATTCTTCCTACCATGAAATCGATTAAGTCATTAATTGACTGAGGATGATGATAAAACCCAGGCGCTGCTGGCATTATGGTTACCCCCATTTGTGAAAGTGTTAGCATATTTTGTAAGTGTATGGTGGAAAAAGGTGATTCTCGTACTACTAAAATCAACTGCCCTCTTTCTTTAATAACAACATCGGCTGCACGCTCAATCAAGTTGTCACTCATGCCTAGGGTAATAGCCGCTAATGTGCCTGTTGAACAGGGGCAAACAATCATCTTTTTAGGGGCTGCAGAGCCTGAAGCCACTGGTGAGAACCATTGTTCTTTGCCAAAAACAGTGATCTGTGAAGGCTTGGCTTTAAATTTTTCACTCAAAAATTGAGTGGCACCATCAGGAGAGCCCGGTATTTTGACGCCCACTTCTGTATCAAGAACAACCCGAGCTGCGCTTGAACATAGTACATAAATTTCTACATTCGCGGCCACTAAACACTCGATCAGTCGTAATGCATACGGCGCGCCAGAAGCCCCCGTAATAGCGACCGTTATTTTTTCTCTAAACTCGTGCATGTTGATCCTTTTTTTCCAATGCTATTAATAATTTATTGTGAATATCACCAAAACCACCGTTACTCATTACAACAATGGTATCGCGTGCTTGAGAGTTTTCAACAATATGACTGACTAAAGCGTCAATGTTCGTTTCAACAAAGCACGGCTGCTTACAATCTTGAATAAGGGTATTCACCGACCATTTCACTTGCTCACCTTGAAACAAATACACAACATCAGCTTGTGCTAATGAGGTAGCAAGTGTGTCTTTATGCACACCTGATTTCATGGTGTTTGACCTTGGCTCTAACACGGCAATTACCCGACAAGATTGATCGCCTTCACCATTAGCGCTGACATTAGATCGAACCCCAGCCAGTGTTTTAGCGATAGCCGTTGGGTGGTGCGCAAAATCGTCAAAAACGCGCACTTGCTGCACTTCGCCACGCAACTCTAAACGTCGTTTGGTATTAATAAATTCAGCCAGTGCATCAATCGCAACATGGCTAGGAACACCAGCATGTCTAGCGGCAGCAATCGCCATTAAACCATTGTCGATGTTAAAGTCGCCAATTAAGTTCCATTTTACTGTGCCTTGAATTTCACCTTTGAAACGCACAATAAACGCGCTGCCATCGACAATAAGCTTTTCTGCATGCCAGCCTTCTTGGCGAGCGCTATGTTCAACACTAAATTCTGTAGGTGTCCAACAACCCTGCGCTAACGTTTCAGTAATAGCCGATTCATTTTTTGGTGACAACACTAAGCCGTTACTGGGAACCATTCGAATAAGATGATGAAACTGGCGTTGAATATCTGACAAGTCATTAAAAATATCAGCGTGATCAAACTCCATATTATTAATCACCAAAGTACGTGGACGATAATGAACAAACTTAGAGCGTTTATCAAAAAAAGCGGTATCGTATTCATCGGCTTCAATAACAAAAAATGGCGCATCGCCTAAGCGTGCAGAACAATCAAAGTTTTGTGGAACACCACCGATTAAAAAGCCAGGCTTCATGTTAGCGTATTCTAAAATCCAAGCGACCATAGAACTGGTTGTTGTTTTACCATGCGTACCTGAAATAGCCACTACCCAGCGGTCTTTTAAGACATGTTCTAATAACCATTGTGGGCCTGAGGTATAAGGGATATTTCTATCGAGTACATACTCAACCATTATGTTGCCGCGCGCCATGGCATTACCCACGATCACTAAATCAGGTTCATCGTTTAAATGTGCGGTTAAATAGCCTGGTTTTAATTCAATCCCTAATTGTTCGAGCTGTGTACTCATTGGCGGATAAACATTAGCGTCACAACCTGAAACACGATGACCAAGTTGTTTTGCTATTGCCGCGATACCACCCATAAATGTGCCGCAAATACCTAAAATGTGAATATGCATATAATGTCCGTTAAAGCGCTGGTGCTCTGCTATTGCGTTGCCAACCAGTAATAAAAATAAGTTCAAAATAATGCCTAACAATATACCTGATCAGAAACAAAAAAGGCATTGCAATACCGTGTTAATTTAGTAAGTATGCATAGTCATAATAAAATAAAGGACGCGCTGTGCAATCACCTTCATTACAATCTCTTCATATATACCCTATAAAATCAGCTGCTGGCATTGCTTTGTCTAATAGTTGGGTTGACGATTTTGGCTTAAGTTTCGACCGACGCTTTGTGCTAACAGACCCAAATGGGCTGTTTATAACCGCTCGTACTGAACCAACACTTTGCCTTATTAAGGTTAATTTATCTGAGCAGGGGTTAATTTTAACCGCCCCCGACATGCCAGCGCTGCACATCTCTTATCATATGTTATCAAAAGTTTATAAAGACATTAGTGTATGGGACGACGGTATAAAGGCGCAGTATGGTCATAAGAATTATGATTTATGGTTTAGCCAGTATTTAAATAAACCTTGTCAGCTACTTTATTTTGGTGAGCAGTCGCAGCGTTATGTTCGTAATAGTCACAAGCAAGTCGCTTTTGCTGACGGTTATCCTCTTTTACTTCTTTCGCAAGCTTCTCTTGATGATTTAAATCGTAAAATGTCTCTGCAGCTAAATCAAAGCGTTAGTATGTCGCAATTTCGCCCTAATCTTGTTGTTGACCATTGTGATGCTTTTGCTGAAGACACTTGGCAACATATTCGCATTGGCGAAGTAGAATTTGAAATATCTAAGCCTTGTTCTCGCTGTATATTTACCACCGTTGATCCTAAGAATGCAGAAAAGCATCCACAGCAAGAACCCCTGACCACTTTAAAAAATTACCGACAAGTCGTCAGCGGTGACGTTATGTTTGGACAAAATTTAATTGCCCTAAATCAGGGAAGTATTAAGCAAGGTGATGAAATAGTTATTTTAAAGAAGCAGTCTTCACCTCTATTTATACCTCACCCAGCAAAGAAAACTGCCGAGACAAAATCTTCTCCCGATTTAGCGGCGAATAAAGTGCTGAAAAAAAAGCCCAAAAGGAAAGTGAATTTACACTTTGACTCATGGAACAAAAACGTTATCGGTAACACCAAAGACTCTATTTTAGATCAAGGTGAAGCAGCAGGTATGCTCTTACCTTATTCATGTCGAGGCGGCATGTGTGGTCGTTGTAAGATAAAGCTAGAAAGTGGCGAAGTGAAACAGTTAGCGAATGATGGATTAAGCGATGCAGATAAAGAACAAGGCTTTGTATTGGCCTGTAGTTCTGTTCCGCAATCTGATTTAGTGTTAGCAAAGCGATAACACGCCAGCTCAATGGCTTAACAAGTACGGTAAGTTAAGCCATAAATGCAATGCCTTGATATATTTCATCATAAAAAATTCACCTTTATAAAATCTTTACCATTCTAAGATTATCCACCTATAACTATCGCTCTACTGTTTGATGTAAGTCAACAATGAAACAGCGGTGTTCCCTCAAAAAATAACAACTTGATATGAATCAAACTTTCCCTATTGGCAAGGTGACAAACTCTGCTCATCAATTATTTCAAATAAAATAGAAAATATTAACAATATTAACCCTCCCGTTCAATGCGGCTTCTTGGCATAGCAACACCAATTGGTATTCACAAAAAATTCAAGAATGAAATACATAGGATATAAATGATGAAGTTTATTAAAACAAAATTGTTACTCGCTATAATGACTAGCGCGATTATCTCGGCACCTTTTGCAATAGCAGACGATACCTCGTTCAATTCAGAAATAAAAAAAGCAATTGCGGATAGTAAAGTCGGTATTAGCTTTCGTGCTCGCTACGAAGGGGTTGATGAAGATGGCATAAATGGCGCTTCAGATATAGAGGCAACAGCGTTAACCATAAAGTCTCGTTTGACACTGCAAACAGGCGATTATAAGCATTGGTCAATAGGCCTTGAAGTTGACAACGTAACAGCCGTTATAGATAACTATAACGACTTAACAAATAGCTACAACGGCTCTGACTCTATTGTTATAGACCCCGAAGGAACTGACGTTAACCAAGCATTTTTACAATTCAATACTCAAAAAGTAAAACTTACTGCGGGTCGTCAACGTATTCTACATAACAACCAGCGTTTTATAGGGGGTGTAGACTGGCGTCAAAACGAGCAAACCTATGATGGATACCGTATTCAATATGCGGTAAACGATACAGTTTCATTAGATTATAGTTTTGTTCACAACGCTAATCGTATTTTTGAAGAGAATAGTAAAAAATCGAACAATCTTTCTGGAGCCTTCCACTTTGCAAATGCGGGCTACAAAATTAATAAAGCACATACACTTTCAGCATTTGCCTACGTATTAGATTTCAACAAAGCACATGCCATGTCTTCAAACACTTATGGCTTACTTTATCAAGGTAACTTTGGCGCGATAAAAGTTAACTTAAGCGCTGCAACACAAAGTGACGCTGGCGACAACCCGCTAAGCTACGATGCAAGTTATTACAATGCTGAAATAGCCACAGAGTTGGGTAAGATTACACTTTTAGGTGGTTTAGAAGTTTTAGGCAGCGATAAGGGTAAAGCAGCTTTTAGTACACCTTTTGCTACATTACATAAATTCCAAGGATTTGCAGATAAGTTCTTAGGTACAGGTAGTAGCACAGGGATGGCTAATGGCGTTGAAGATACATACATTACGGTAAAAACAACCTTGAATGATGTTAAGTTAGCAGCAACATTTCATGATCTTGTTTCAAATGAAGGTCATATTGATTGCGGAACAGAGGTAGACTTAATCGCTGCGTACTCCTTTAAAAAGGACTACGATTTACTGATTAAATTTGCAAGCTACAGTACTAATGAGTTAAGTAATGATACCCATAAATTATGGATACAAGTTGCAACTAAGTTCTAAAACTTGCGTTTAGCCTTACTTAAATTCAAGGCCGTTACAAAAGTAACAGCCTTGAATGTACAGGATTTACGGTATGGTCATATAGATGTTAACGCGTAACGAATGTAAACAACGCAGACGTTGTCATAGTCATAGTCAAATGACCGTTTTTACCTCCAAAGTCTCAACAAATTCGTGTACATAGAGACAAAATATTCATTTAAATAGTATTAAAAAACCTGCAAAAACAAGCGTCAAGCGCTAAACCATAAATATATAATGAATTGTCTATGGCGAGCGATTAGAATAACCGCGTTTATAGCCTTCCTATTCAAGGGATTATTTTGTTATTAATGCTCGACAATTACGACTCTTTTACATTTAATTTAGTACATTATTTTCAAGCATTAGGACAAGAAGTCGTGGTTGCCCGTAATGACCAAATAACGTTAGCTGAAATTAAGGCATGGTCGCCTCAGTATATTGTTATTTCGCCAGGCCCCTGCTCACCCAACGAAGCAGGTTTATCATTAGATATTGTTAAACACTTTGCAGGGAAAGTACCTATCTTAGGCGTTTGTTTAGGGCACCAGTGTATTGCACAACATTATGGTGCAATCATTGATAAAGCACGTAAAGTGATGCATGGTAAGACAAGTAAAATAAAGCATGTCGAAAAGGGATTATTTCACCGATTAAATAATCCACTAACGGTGACTCGCTATCATTCATTAATTGTTAATAAAAACACTTTACCTGAATGTCTCGAAGTCACCGCTTGGAGCTGTGATGAAAATGGTGAAAATGATGAAATTATGGCTTTAATGCACAAAAAATTACCCATTGCTAGCGTACAATTCCATCCTGAGTCAATTTTAACTGAACAAGGGATGATGTTATTGGGCAACTTCCTCAGTCACTTTAAGTAAAATGTAAAATGTAAAATGTAAATAAGACGAGTAATCTCATCCGCTATCACACATACTTTTGACTATATCGCCGACAAAAGACATAACTTCAACTTTATTGGAAAACATTATTTACGCTCATGCAGATATTTGAAAACAACGACTTAGTCGCCCCAATATACCGAAGAGCGATGAGCTTAATGATCAGTAAAGAGTTTGCTGAACAACAAAGTGGCAAAGTTACTATTGCTAGCCAGCAAAATAGTGAACAATCTAATCGACGCCGAGAGTTACTTGCTGTTGAAGAAGAAGCCAAAAAGAATAAAATAATTCGAGCACATGGTGAAAGTTTTTTTACTGACCAAGTGATGTCAAAATTTTTTGCCCATGTCACAGCCGAAGTGAATAAGAAGTTTGATAACAAAGAAAACCTCTACAACAATATATTAAAAATTGAAGATGCCGCCCCCAATATCATGGAAATACTGTCCGTGCGTGCCGCTTCAATTAACCGCATCATTCCTTTAGCAAAGTCACTACCTTGGTTAGCTGATGAACTTATAAACTTAGTCAATAAGCCTCAATATCGTAAGCGTGCTAATGTGCAAGTATCTGACGCAAGCCTAGCGCTAAGTTACATTGGCTTAGACAACTTAAAATTAGTCATGCCCACCTTTATGCTTAAGCATTGGTTGCCCAACAGCACAGCTCCCTATTCCTTAATGAAAAGAAAACTTTGGAATGACAGTTTAGCTATCGCGATGTCTTCCTCTGTATTGGCCAAAAAAGAGGGGATGGATGAATTTACAGCTTTTGCTGCGGGCATGTTTAGTCATTTAGGTTTAATTGCTGTGTCTCGTTGCTTTCTGACAACCTATAGCGAATTACACACCGCTGAATTAAAAACAGCTTACGAAAATAAAGATAAAAAACTTCACGATACCTTAGTTAAATTTGATGCCTCTCCTGATTTATTACTTGAACAGCTCATTACGCGCAGCAGTAAAATATCGGCAGATTTAGTTGAATTAATGCGCCTTGACCGATTACGGATCACTGAAGCTACATTTGATCTTGCTTATACAGAAACACTTGAAAAAATGTGCCCTTTAGCGCAAATTGTTACCAAGGCAAAGGCTTATGTGGCATTTAGAAGCTTAGCTAAAGATGAGTTGATCAGTAATGACGAAGCTAAGCTACTCTTAACGTCAGTGCGTATTACGCCTCAAGAGATCAGTTTACTAAAGAAAAGTGACATTGATCACATAAAATTAAATTTTAAATAATTTTTGATTATTTATTAAAATTTCACCTATTGTTAATTAAGCACTTAGTCAGCTACCTAACGAGCAATTCCGTCAATAAGCTCTTTAAATTCTCTTTATATAGTTATGCATCTATACTGAATAAAACCCGACAAGCCCCAGTTTTAAAAGGCTTGCGGTCACTTGGAGCAAGACAATGCTTGTTTTCTCTGTCATACTTAATACCTAATTTCTAGCTTCATCCTTTTTTGTCTGCTGAAATATAAACTAATATAAGGTTTTTATGTGCTGAATTATTCAGCAGTAATGCCAATATGCACTGCACAGCAGTGTTTAATCACTTGAGGAGTAAACAATGACTAACCATTTTCCTGTAGGCCGTGAATTATTTGATGACGTTATGGTACCGAACTATGCACCATCAACGGTTGTCCCTGTACGTGGTAAAGGCTCTCGTGTATGGGATCAACAAGATCGTGAATTCATTGATTTTGCTGGCGGTATTGCTGTTAACTGTTTAGGCCATTGTCATCCTGCATTGGTTGGCGCATTAAAAGACCAAGCAGATAAAATTTGGCATTTATCAAATGTAATGACTAACGAACCTGCCTTACGTTTAGCTAAAAAAATCGTTGATAATACTTTTGCAAATAAGGTTTACTTTGCAAACTCAGGTGCTGAAGCAAACGAAGCCGCACTAAAATTGGCACGTCGTTGGGCTCTTGATGTTCATGGAGCAGGTAAAACACAAATAATTGCGTTTAAACAAGGTTTCCACGGTCGTACTTTCTTTACGGTTACTGTTGGTGGACAAGTTACTTACTCTGATGGATTCGGACCGAAGCCAGGCGATATTGATCACGTTGATTACAACGATCTTGAAGCACTTAAAGCCATTATGTCTGACAAAACGTGTGCCGTAATGATTGAACCATTACAAGGTGAAGGCGGCTTAGTTTCTCCTACTCAAGATTTTATTGAAGGTGTTCGTGCACTTTGTGATCAACATCACGCTTTACTTATTTTTGATGAAGTACAAACAGGTGTTGGCCGTACTGGTGATTTATATGCTTATATGGGCTTAAACGTTGTACCTGACATTTTAACCACAGCAAAAGCATTAGGTGGCGGTTTCCCTATCGGCGCAATGATAACAACAACTGAGATTGCTAAACACCTTAAAATAGGTACTCATGGCAGTACTTATGGCGGCAACCCTTTAGCCTGTGCTGTAGCTGAAGCTGCATTTGACACCGTTAATACACCAGAAGTTTTAAATGGTGTAAAAGAAAAAGCAAAAATCTATGTTGCTGGTCTAAATGCCATTAATGCTAAGCACAACGTTTTTAAAGAAATTCGTGGTAAAGGTTTATTAATTGGTGCTGTATTAACTGATGCATATCAAGGTAAAGCAAAAGACTTTTTAAACGCGGCATTGACAGAAGGTGTTATGACTTTAGTTGCTGGCGCAAGCATTATTCGTTTTGCTCCGTCTTTAGTTATCCCAGATGCTGATATTGTTGAAGGTTTAGCACGTTTTGAAAAAGCCGTTGCTAAATTAGCAATATAGTCATTGTTAATTTAATAAAACAATTACACCGTTGAAATTGTGATTATTCTCTAAGAGTAACCACAATTTCTTTTTCTTTATAAAAAATGAGATTTTTCTATGATTATTATACGCCCTATTCAAGCAAGCGATTATGACTCCTTGCATCGTATTGCGATAGAATCAGGACACGGTTTTACATCACTGCCGATCAACGAAGGCTTATTAAAGCAACGTATCGCTCACTCTGAAGTTTCTTTCAATAAAGAAGTGTCGTACCCATCTAGCGAAGGCTATTTGTTTGTAATGGAAGATACTGACACTGGTCAAGTTGTTGGAACCAGTGGTATTGAAGCAGCAGTAGGCTTAGAGGATGCTTTTTACCATTATCATTTAGGTAAAGTCGTTCATAACTCTCGTGAGCTAGGCATTTATAATACCGTAGAAACATTATCGCTGTGTAATGACTACACGGGTGCATCTGAAATATGTACATTGTTTTTAGGTGAAAGTCATCGTAAAAACAAAAATGGTCGTTTTTTGTCTCGTTGTCGTTTTTTGTTTATGGCTGAGCATCAAGAACGCTTTGCTGAAACAGTTATCGCTGAAATGCGTGGTATTTCAGACGAGGAAGGTCGTTCTCCTTTTTGGAATTGGTTAGAAGAACACTTCTTCTCAATGGACTTTCCTACTGCCGATTACCTAACCGGTATTGGTAAAAAAGTATTTATCGCTGAATTAATGCCAAAGCATCCTATTTATGTCAACTTATTAAGTAAAGATGCCCAAAAAGTTATTAACGAAGTTCATCCAAAAACCCTACCAGCACTGCGTTTATTAGAAGCTGAAGGTTTTGCACGTCGAGGTTATGTCGATATTTTTGATGGTGGTCCAACCGTTGAAGTACAAACAGCAAAAGTAAAAACCATACGTAACAGTGTAAAATATCAAGTGATTATTGGTGATACTGATGACACGGTTAACTTTATTATCTGTAACACGAAAGTGGCAGGTTTTAGAGCTGTTCAAGCGAAGGTATCGTTAAGAGCAACAGCAGAGCAAGTAGTGATCCCTGGTGATATCGCAGAAGCACTACAAGTAAATGAAGGTGATTTTGTACGCTTAGTACTTAATTAAACTAAACTTTAATCTTTTAAGCTGGGCTTGAATTTTGCTTAACAGATAGCAGTAAAGTAATCATGAGTTCATCATGGGGGGTTAAATCACATGATGACGTCGCAAAGTATAAGGACAGAAAAATGTCACAAGCAATACAATTAATTAATGGTCAATGGCAAGTAGGTTTAGGCCACGATGTTAGCTCGTTAAATCCCGCTAAAAACGAAGTTATTTGGCAGGGTCAATCTGCTTCTAAAGAACAAGTTGATACCGCGGTAAAAAGTGCTAGAACGGCATTTGAGTCTTGGGCAGAAATGAGCTTAGAGGCACGTATTGCTATTGCAGAAAAGTTTGCTGTTTTGTTAGGTGAAAACAAAGAAAATTTAGCAATTACAATTGCACAAGAGACAGGAAAACCCCTTTGGGAAACACGCACTGAAGTTGGCGCAATGATGGGTAAAATAGCCATTTCTGTTAAGGCTAACAATGAGCGTACCGGCACTGTTGAAAACCCAATGCCTGGTGCAAAAGCAATGATCCGTCATAAGCCACATGGTGTTGTCGCTATTTTTGGTCCTTATAATTTTCCCGGTCATTTACCTAATGGCCACATTGTTCCGGCTTTAATAGCGGGCAATACGGTTGTATTTAAACCAAGTGAATTAACGCCGAAAGTTGCTGAAGAAACGTTAAAACTTTGGCTACAAGCAGGTTTACCTAATGGCGTAATTAATCTTGTACAAGGTGAAGTCGAAACAGGTAAAGCGCTTGCTTCTCACCCACAAATTGATGGTTTGTTTTTCACGGGTAGTTCAAACACCGGTCACTTATTACATGAGCAATTTGGTGGTCAGCCAGGTAAAATATTAGCGTTAGAAATGGGTGGAAACAACCCATTAATCGTTAAAGACATTAGTGATGTAAAAGCGGTTGTACACGATATTATTCAATCAGCTTTTGTAACGACGGGTCAACGCTGTACTTGTTCAAGACGTTTATTCATTGAAACGGGTGAGCAAGGCGATGCAATTATAGCTAAGTTAATTGAAGCAACTCAAGCCATTAAGATTGGCTATTATGATGACGAAGAGCAGCCCTTTATCGGTTCTATGATTTCTGAGAAAGCTGCTTTAAGCTTGGTAGCTGCTCAGCAACAGTTACTTGATTTAGGCGCTAACTCATTAGTTGAGATGAAACATTTGGAAGCTGGGACTGGCTTTATTTCTCCGGGTATACTTGATGTAACCGCGATTAATGAAATGCCTGATGACGAACATTTTGGTCCGTTATTAAAAGTATACCGTTACACAGATTTTGACGCAGCGATCAATGAAGCAAACAATACTTCATTTGGTTTATCTGCTGGTTTGTTAAGTGACAGTGAAGATTTATACAATCACTTTTTCCGCAGAATACGTGCTGGCATCGTTAATTGGAACAAACCAATTACCGGCGCAAGCAGTGCTGCACCGTTTGGTGGTATCGGTGCTAGTGGTAATCACAGAGCTAGCGCATTCTATGCCGCTGATTATTGTGCATACCCAGTAGCTTCTGTTGAAGCGCCTAAAGTGTCATTACCTGCTACTTTAAGCCCTGGCTTAAGTATCTAGGTTAAGTTTTAGTATGCTCACTAATAACCCTATATTGAAAGCTGGGCTTCGTCCCAGCTTTTTTAAAAATATAGATCAAATCTAACGATTCATTTGAATAGTTAGCAGTAACCCGCATTCAAATTGATCTTCCAAAAATGAACGCTATTCTTTAACTATTCGTTAGTACCCCATTTAAATATACTAAGGATGTTCACATGACTAATGCTATATCAAACCAACACCAACAAGTTACCGACTTGTTTACTAATATCTGGCAGAATTATATTAAAGTTACCCCTTCAGCTCATAAGATTCATGAGTTACTAAGCTCGGGTACTGACTTAATAAACGATCATGTTGCTTACCGCACCTTTGATACCGCTAAAGTCAATTTAGATAAACTAGCGGCTATTTTGATCGACCTAGGTTATAAATATGCTGGTGAGTATGACTTTTCAAGCAAAAAATTAAATGCAAAACATTTTGAGCATAGCGATACTAGCTTGCCTAAAGTTTTCATTAGTGAATTGCGTGTAAAAGAATTTTCTGCTGAAGTTCAGGCTATTATAGAAAAAATGGTGAGTGCTATAGACGATGACATCATTGCTGATAGTCGCTTTTTGTACTCAGGTACGCATTGGCAAGTCAGTAAAGCAGAATATCAAACCTTGTTAGCAGAAAGTGAATATGCTGCATGGGTTGCGGCCTGGGGTTATCGTGCTAACCACTTTACTGTAAGCATAAATCACCTAACAAACTTTACAGATATCGAAGATGTAAATGCAGCAGTTAAAGCAGGCGGTTTTTTATTAAACACCACCGGCGGAGAAATTAAAGGTGATTCGACGGTTAAACTAGAGCAATCTTCAACAATGGCTGATAAAGCGCTTGTTAAATTTTCAGACGGTGAAGTAGAAATCCCTAGTTGTTTTTATGAGTTTGCTAAGCGCTACCCTCTAGAGAACGGGCAGTTATATTCTGGTTTTGTTGCTGCTTCTGCAGATAAAATATTCGAAAGTACTAACGCCAGTTAAATATTATTATATTTTATCTGTATTATAATATTTGCTAGATATAGCGAGCAGAAATCACAAAATCTGCTCGCTAAAAATATCACACTTGTGGCCACCTCGTAATACATCTTAATAATTCAACGTTCCTTTCTTTTAGTTAACGCTTGCTAAATCAGTAATTGAAACTGAAGTCTTTGTCCGATCTAACAGTTTCAGCATAGCTGCTGAATTTTTGCCGTTATGTTCAACAAAGCTTAATAAATTTTTTCCATTACATTCAATGTTATTCGCTACATATTTTGAAGAGTATCCGGAAGACTTTATCGATTTGTACATTGCGGCTCTATTACCTGTGGCTGCTGTTACACATAAATTCGTTGCAATACTATTATCTATAGCTGTTACTTTTGCAGCTTGTGCTGATATTGAAAAACCCAATGTGATGATTGTCGCTACTACTATATTTTTATAGTTCATGTTAACTCTCCAAATTAATATTTATGACAACACAGATTGCGTTGTCTTATTAATAGTGACGCTAAAATGAAAAAAAGTTGTATTAAACTAATGTTGATATGTAATAACGCGTGTTTAATCTATTTAATTATTTATTATGGAATTCAACTCAACTGAATGTTTCAACAATCAAATATAAATTGAAACTCAAAATAATATAATCATACAATTTTACATTCAAAAACAATTAGACATAAAAAAGCCCCGATAAACGAGGCTTTTTACTTTCTATCTAAGCAATAAAGTCGCTATTAAAAGCGTGCTTCAAATCCTACACGAACGTAACGAGGTGTCTGCCAAGTCGCATCAGCACCGTAATATTGGTTTTGATTACCAGGAGACGTTTCCCACAATTCATTCTGTGTAGTCGCTGTTTGAATATCAAACACGTTAAAGATATCAATTGATGCTTCCATATCTATACCGTTAATTTCAAACGCGTAGCTACTTGATAAATCAACTTTAAATGTCCAGCTAGTTTCGCCAGCTGCACCACGAGGTAAACGATTAATTACATCATCTGCTTCGTCATCAGTACCGTTAGTATCAGTAGTGTAGAATGTATCACCGTAACCACCGAATAAATCAGGGTTGTCAGATGGGTAACTCTTACCAAATGCTGATAATGGACGACCACTTGCTAATGTACTGTTCCAACCAACTATCCAGTCATCAGTAATGCTGTAGCTACCGTATAACTTGAATACGTGGCGACGATCGTTAGCTTGATTACCATTTGCACCATCCATTAAGGCTGGGAAATCGAAATCTTGTGTAATACCTGCATCGGCTTGACCGATATCAGACTTAACAGCACCTTCGAAGTTACCGTAGCTGTGTGACCAGCTATAGCTAAGTGTCATGCTTAATGAATCAGTATTGTATTTAACAATAGTTTCTAAAGCGTAGTACTCGTTTTTAGCTTCAGGAAGCATAATTTGCGAATCATTAGAATGTGTAGTTAATGAACCTGCATCAGGAGAACCATCAAATAAATCACCATCAACAGTTAAATCGCCGTTACCATTGTAGTAGAAACCATCTTTGTACCATGAAGAATCTTCTCCTGGGTTAAGTAATACACAGTAAGGCCAAGAGAAAGCACCACAGTAATCATCAAGCGCTGTATCAACAGTACGGTAAGTACCTTTCACGGCTAAAGTGAATTCTTCATTTAACATTGTTTCATAACCAAGAATATACTCGATTTTTGAAAACGGGTCAGCTTCTTGTGCTTGGAATATATCTTTTTCTGGAATTGTAGCAACAGAACCAACTGTTTGAGAGTTAGCAATTGTACCACTTACTGGAGCAGCACCTTCTGGAGCACCATCAGCACCAGGCTGAGAGAATGTGTAATGCGTAGTCGTATCACTTACACCTGATGCAGCACGGTATACTGTGTTATTCGCAACGGGTAAGTAATATTGACCTAGAGTACCATAAAATTTGCTTTCTCCGTCACCTGTTGGATCCCAGCTGAAGCCCAAACGTGGAGCAACATCTGTTTCGAAAGACGTTAACAATTTACCTGTTGTACCCCAGTTTTCAAATTCATCAATACGTAAACCAAGATTTAGTACTAAATTATCTGTAACCTGCCATTTGTCTTCAATGTAATAAGCTGCGATTTCAGAGTTAAAGCTACCACCACCATCAAAAATACGGTCAGAAACGATGTCTTGTTCAGCGCCAGTGTTGTTAGTATATAAAACACCGTTATCACCTTGAATATCAGCACCCGCTTCTAACGTGTAGTAAGTATAGCTGTGACCTGTAATAGGACGGTTTATACGTGAAGAATCACGTTCTTGGTATTCGTAACCAGCAGTGATTGTATGGTCGCCCAAGATATATTCAATATCTAATGCAAATTGAGTGTTTTCATCATTGTTTGCGCCAAATGAGCCACCAGGTCCACAAGAAACTGCAGTTGGATTATCACGAGAATCAGTTACTGAAGGACAAAGAAGGTTATCAGGTGTGTTTTCATATTCTGTTTCGATACGACCAGCCATTGCAGTAACGATTAAATCATCTGTAATGTAACCTGTGTAGCTAAGACTATGCGTATCGCCACCACGTTTCTGTAAGAAACCACCAGAACGAGCGCCAAGTACGCTATTTTCAAGATCATATGCGTAAATATCTAGAGTAGTATCACTACGGTTTGAATACCCAAAGTAACTTAAACGATGATCTTCACTAATATCCCAATCAATTGTAGCGCCCCAAAAGATGTTGTCGCCACCTGAAGCATCGCGTGTGCTCCATTCGTCATCTGGAGTCGTACGACCACCACCAGAAGTTACAGCACTTGAAACGTCACGTGGGTTAACTAAAGCATAGAAGAATAATTTATCTTCAATGATTGGTCCGCCAACTGAGAATGTAAAGTCTGTTGTGTCAAATTCATCATTTGAAGCATCACGGTATACTTTGCCTACGCCGCCATCGCCACGAGACATTTGCGATTCAGATCTTAATGAATCAGGGGTAAATGAAGCTGTTGCTCCAAATTCCCAGTTGTTCGTACCGCTTTTAGCAGTCGCGTTTATTGCGCCACCTGTAGCACGACCATATTTAGCTGAGTAACCACCTGTTTTAACTTGGAATTCTTTATAAAATTCAAACGGTAATTCACCACAACCTAAGCCTTGACGAGTATTAGTCACCTCCATGCCGTTAATGTAACAAACGTTTTCTGCAACAGATGCACCACCAAAAGAGGCGGTGTTACCAAAGGCAGAATCACCTTGTACAACACCCGGAGCTAATAAAGCAACAGCAGTGATGTTACGTGCAATAGGCATACGGTCAATTTCAATTTCACCAACAACTAAACCAGCATCTGAAGAAGATACATCGATAGTAGCAATTGAAGAACCAACAACTTGAATAACTTCAGTATCGTCAGTTGCGGCAACATCGAAGTTTGTAACCGTGTTTCTACCTAAAGATGCACGAGCATCATCTTCAGCAATAACTACACCGTTTTGCATAACAGTAATTTTGTAATTACCAGAAGGCATTTTTGCTAAACGGTAACTACCGTCTTCATCGATACTTACTGTACGTTGTGTACCTGTATCAACGTTAACTGCTTTGACAGTAACGCCAGCTGTTGATGAGCCATTAATACGACCAACTAAATCATCTGCTGAAGCTGAGGTCATACCTAAAACGGTTGTTACAGCGATAGCTGCAATCGAGCGTTTAAATGTTTTTGAAATATTATTTCTCATAGTGTTTCTCTCTGGGCCTATAAATTTATTATTTTATGTTTATATTTTATAATTATTTTATGTTTATATTTTATATTTGCATGCTAGAACAAATTGTTACAATAGATAACAATATCTTTCAATTCTGCCTGAATATAGAAATAATACAACCCCTATTACATAAATGATTCTGAACTTATACTAAAAACATTAACCAACTGTTTTTTATGGAATAAATAGAACAATAGCGATGTTATCATCTTGTATGTATCGTTTTATTGGCATGATAAGAATATTTTATCTTGGTGATTTTAATAAAGCCAGTCTGTTTTTGTTAAGTGGGAACTATAATAAATTCATATAAAGAGAGCTTGATAGTCTTGATTAAACGCCTGTATAAAGGGTATGGTATATCTTCATTTCTTAAGGTGTTTTTCAATGGTTACAGATACTGAAGGTTACATTCATATTATTGAATACTTAACAGAGCACTTAAGTTTGTTCGAGAACTCACCGTCATCCTCCTCTGGTTCTGACACCGTTATGGCCGTTATTGAGCAAGAATTAAGTGAGCAAATTATAAGTATTTGTAGTCAGAATCAAGCTTTGTCCTTTAATCAGCGTAACACGGTTATTCGAGAAGTTGACGCCATTGTTTATGATCTTGAAGAGATACTATCTGGTGTTGTAAACAACGCAGTAACCAATGAACAAAAAACATTTATTAAAGAGTTCTCTCTACTTATTAAAAACTTATTTGATACCGAAATTCATACTCAGTTTTTGTCTTAACCTTGTACGGTGGTCAATATTACTCACAAGCAAAACACCTGATCACGACCGTTGTCTTTCGCTTGATATAATGCTTTATCAGCACGAGTAAAAAAGTCGTCAAAGGTGTCATCTTCAAATGTTATACAAGTAACGCCAATGCTTACTGTTATTTTAATTGCTTGCTGCCATTGACCATTTATGGTCAAATTCCTTTGATTAAGTCGAATTCGCTCAGCAACAACTTTTGCTGACTGTAAGGTGGTTTCAGGCAGTAAGATTGAAAATTCTTCCCCCCCCATTCGCGCTAGAATATCTTCTTGTCGAACACAGGGTAATAAACATTGCGCCACTGAAATTAAGACTTTGTCTCCTACAGGATGTCCATAATTATCATTAATACTTTTGAAATGATCAATATCAATTGAAATTAAAGATAAAATACGTAAGTGTCTTTTAGCACGATGGAACTCTCGTTCAGCATGTTTTATAAAGTAGCGACGGTTATAAAGCTCAGTCAATGAATCGGTGTTCGCTTGTTTTTTAAATTGTTCCTTTAAAGTAAACAACTCACTTACATCTGTAGAAAAACCAATTAAAGCCGGTAATTCTCCTTGCTGTTGATAAGGTATTTTTGTACTAATATAGTGGAGTAAATTACCTTGCTCGTCTTCTGATGTCTCTTCTATTGTTAGCTTAATACCAGTATCAAATACTTTTTGGTCTGAGTGATAAAAATGTTCAGCGACATCAAATGGCAACACTTCTATGTCTTTTTTACCGATCATATTTTCTGGTGTTGTGCCAAATAATTCAGCTACTTTGCTATTTACATATTTGAATGTCCTCTCATTGTCTTTCATATAAATATAAGCATCTACATTATCAAGTACCGTGTGAAGTAACTTTTCCTGTGATTTAACTATTTTTTGTAGTTTTTTTTCTTCTGTAATATCTGTCGAAATACCACACATACCAATCACGTTATTATTATCATCAAACAGTGGCTTTTTAACGGTTTGATATATCCGTGTTTCCTTTAATGACCTGATAAAGTTTTTTTCTTCGCTCTTAACCGTAATCGCTTCTTTCATTACCTTCTGGTCATTTTCTCTGAGTTGTTGAGATAACGCTAAATCAAAAAAATGGGTATCATCAAAGCCAACAATTTCTGCGGTGGTCACATTCAATAGATCAAGTACCGCTTGATTCACGTAGGTGTAATGACCATTTAAATCTTTGGTATAAATACACGCCCCAACATTCGTCAATACTTCAGCTAACATTTTAACTTTTAGTAATAAATTATTATAGGATAGCACTGTTGATTGTTGTTCTTTACTCACTGATAAACCTTAAATATAAAAATATTATAGAAAGTCTAAATGTAGTTGAATATTTAAAATAGGCATTATGTCACCGACTTAAATCGTTCTTTAGCCGAGGTTTATATTATGATCTTAAACGATGATCTTAAAAAATAAGTGAAAAACGCCTGTATCCAATGCTCAACGCTGTCTTCTTAGTTTGAAAATTCAAATAACCTAACACCAATACGATCACTTTTAGACATAGGGGCAATTTTAAATTCCCCCCTAATTGACAGCGAAAACATCTGTACACATTTCACTAATAATTCTGTCATCTTCAATAATTTCGGAGGGTTTCATTATTTTATACCAAGCCTGTATAAAACTTAACAGCAGCTTCTAAATGAGGTACTGAAATACCGATGTGTGAAAAATTCTGGGGGACGCTGCACTCATTTTTGTTACCTCATTAAATTTGATAGACAAGGTAAAGTAAACTTTATAAAGTATATAAAATTATTATTTGCAACAAAAATAAGAACATCTCGTTATGATAAACCTGGCGTGGTTAAAAACATTTTGCACACTTGCTGACGTAGGTCACTTTACTCAAACAGCAGAAATTCTTTTTATGACCCAATCAGGCGTAAGCCAACATATAAAGAAACTTGAGGCACAACTAGATACATTATTACTAACTCGAGAAGGGAAGTCTTTCTCGCTAACTGATCCAGGAATAAAATTACGCCAACGTGGGGAGATTTTGTTAAAAACATCAGCGGATATTGAAGCCTCAATTAAACAGGACGATGCTTTTATTGGAATAATTAAGGTAAGTACCCCTGGGAGTGTTGGCTTAAAGTTATACCCTTATATGCTCGATATACAACAACACTATCCAGCACTTGTTATTGATTACACCTTTGCACCGAATAAGCGTATTGAACAAGACTTGATTGAACGTAAAATAGACCTTGGCATACTAACCGAATTAAGCCGTAGCCCTCTATTACTTAATGAAAAGATAGCGATTGAACCTTTGGTTTTAGTCACACCCAGTCGTGTAAAACGCGTAAATTGGCAAGTACTGACTTCCCTCGGTTTTATTAGCCACCCTGACTCAGCACATCATGCACAACAGTTACTGAGTAAGAACTATTCTGAATTTGAACATACCAGTCAATTTGACCACAAAGGATTCTCTAATCAAATTAGTTTAATTTTAGAGCCTGTTAGCCGTGGGTTAGGCTTCACTGTACTACCGCTTCATGCTGTAAATGCTTTCCCTGATCAAAATAAAATTAACATACACTATTTAAAAGTACCGGTTAATGAAACACTTTACCTTTGTCAAAATAGGCATTCTTTTGAAACTAAAAGGCGAAGATACATCAAAAAATCTATTCATGAGTTTATTGCGTAATACCTATAATCAAAATCACCTCAATCAAGTAGTTGATATTAGAAACTAAAAAAGGCTTGATTCATCATTTATTTCCAGCCTACTAACCATTTATCACTTATTTTTAAATCACGCCAATCTATGGTGTATTCATTGTGGGTCATCACTGCTTCTATAATACAGTGGGTCACTATTTGGTCTTCATCAAACTCAACCTTAGTGATAACAAAATGCTTTTCTTTGTTAACAATATCAACTTTAGTCCATTTGCTGTTAATAAGTGCTTTAGGGTTAACTTTATTCATCTTTACCTTAGTCATTATTTATTCTTTTAAAAAAGAGAGTTTAAATACCGATAATGAAAATTGACCTGCAGTCTTTTTAGTCATTAAAAACCCTACTTCTCTAATTGCTACAGAATTAAGTATCGGCGCACTTTGTATCATTCTTCCTCGAAAACTTGCCTTAAAATCAGCAATTGAGAGCGTAATTTTTTCACGCTTATTAACTATGGTTTTAAAATCATGTTTGTAAGCTAAACGGTAACCATTAATATAAATAACTAGTCTCAATTGATAAGTCTGACCATCACCTTTTACATCAATAACGAGATTTCTAGCACCTTCAGGAAGATTTTCAACAGCACGGAAAACAGAGCTAAACCCTCCATTATTATCAAGTGAGATATTGCCATTAAAAATGCCATGGTCTTTTTCAAAAGTCATATTTCCATTTGATAAGCCTCCCATAACATTGTCATCGGTTACTCGCCAGAGTCCTTTTTCTTGCTTTGAAAAATCAATCATATAAGCCTTTTCATCCAAACTATCGCTTTCAATAACGTATCCATTACCGTTGTTACTATTTGCATAGACACTAAAAAGCATTAATAAACTTAATACCAATCTCATCAGTAAATCTCATTTAAGTATCTGTAGTTAAATATTCATATTGATACGTAGAGTTAACTTTTTAAGATCAAAAGATAAAGAATGAGCTAAAGTTTAACTTCTAACGTATAAAGCCCTAATTAAATTAATAATCAATGAGTCAATAAATACATGCGCATTTTTTTATTTATATTGTTCATCAGCCTAGCATCAGGTTGTAGCACAAAATATACAAATCAATCAGTAACAGGGATGTCTTTCCCTTCGGTTACCGGACAAACATTAGAAGAAAATACGGTAAAGATCCCTGAAGACTTTAACAAAGACTTTACCTTGCTACTCGTTGGGTACAAACAAAATTCACAGTTTGATATCGACCGATGGCTAATTGGTTTAGATATGACAGGGACTAACGTTGATGTTTATGAACTTCCTACCATTCAGGGATTATTCCCAAGGATGTTCAGTACATTTATTGATAACGGTATGCGTGCGGGTATCCCAAAACCCCTTTGGAAAGGAGTGATCACTGTTTACGAAGATGGTGATAAAGTACAAGCTTTTACGGGTAATGAGGCCCCTAATAATGCTAGAGTTCTATTGTTAGACAAAGATGGAATTGTGCTTTATTTTTATGATGATGGTTTCTCAGTTGCAGCACTTAATGAACTTAGAAATCAATTAACGCCTTCAAAATAGTGATAGACACTTTGTAGTAATGGTAAGAAATAATCTCTCAAAGCTATTATTTCTTACCGAATTTCTTTTCTCTCCCCTCTATAACAGATGCTCCCGTCCCTATGACCTCCCAAGAAATTTCAAAGAATATTGTTTTAAAATGAATGGTAAACGAGTGATATTTTTCACTGGCTGTCGCACCATCATGGGGCGTTTACTTAGATTGGTGCATTTATCAAATCCTTTAAGCATATTTATTTTTGCCTATTTAATAAATAATCATTATTTTACAAAAGACTAACAAACAAGTGCTCAGTTGAATTTAAGTGGCATGAGACTTGAACTGTAAACATATGAGTATTTATCTACAGTGAAAATTATGCTTTCAGCTTTTATTGCACACCACAAACTACCTAAAGAATTTGGGCACACCGTAAAGCAGTATTACCGACCACTTGCTGATCGGATATATCGACAATTTAAAAAGAATAACACACCATACTTTGTTGGCATTAATGGCTGTCAAGGTAGTGGAAAGTCGACATTAACCGACTTTATTGCTGAGTATTTAATTGCTAAGTACCAACTGAATGTTGTTGTCATGTCTTTAGATGATTTTTATTTAACCGGTGATAAGCGCAACAAGCTTGCTCATGATGTGCATCCACTATTGGCAACGAGAGGCGTTCCGGGGACTCATGATGTGGTAGCGCTTGAACAAGTACTTGACCAATTAAATACCCAAAAAACCGATTTTCTCATTCCTAAATTCAATAAAGCGACCGATGAACCCTTCCCGAAAGAACAATGGACAGTCATTGAAAAAAACGTTGATATCATTTTATTAGAAGGCTGGTGTTGGGGCGTAACACCGCAAACTCAAGCACAATTAAAGTCACCTATTAATGAACTTGAATTACAACATGACGCAAATGGCCAATGGCGAAATTATGTCAATGAACAACTCAAAAAAGCTTATGCCCCTTTATATAAAAAAATGGACTTTTGGTTAGCACTGCAAGCGCCATCATTTGACTGTGTTTATAAATGGCGATTAGAACAAGAGCAAAAATTACAAGTCAGAAATATTGGTTTAGTAAATTCAAAAGTGATGACTCCAGAAGAAATACTTAATTTCACCCAATATTTTCAAAGGTTAAGTGTGCAAAGCTGTACGAGCATATCACAGTCTGCTGACGCAATTTTTTACTTGAATTATGCTCGTCAGATCACTGAAAAACCAGTGAAGGATGAGCAATGAGCCCATTTGAAATACTGATTTTTAGTGATCTAGATGGCACATTACTGGATCACTTCACTTATCAATCGACAGCAGCGATCCAAACGCTTGAACAATTGAAGCGAGCGAGTATTCCCGTTATTTTAAATACCAGTAAAACATTGGCAGAATTAGCGAGCATTAACAGCAAACTTAAGCTAAATAACCCCTTTATTGTAGAAAATGGCGCTGCGATTTATATACCACTCAATACCTTTGCGAAACAGCCCTCAGACACCGTAATTATTGATAACTATTGGGTAAAATCATTTTGTTTACCAAGACAGCATTGGCTAACGTTGTTGTCTGAACAAACCGATGAATTTAAAAAGTATTATCGAAGTTTTTCGATGATGTCATTGGAAACATTATCCCAAGAAACGGGGTTAACCTTAGCCGAAGCCCAACGTGCTAAGCAAAGGCAATATGGTGAACCTATTCAATGGTTAGGTGATGAAGCCACCAAAAATAAGTTTATAGATCACCTGCTTAATTTAGGCGCGAATGTTGTTCAAGGCGGAAGATTTATTCATATTGGAGGTTACTGTGATAAAGGCCAAGCCCTGATCTGGCTCACTGAACAATATCGAGAAAATGCTAATAATCCTGCAATTATGACCATTGCTTTAGGTGATGGAGAAAATGATAGCCCGATGTTAGAAGCCGCAGATATCGCGGTACAAATTCGTTCACCCGTTCATAATTTCCCCAAGTTATACCGTCAATTTAAAACGACTCGTACTCAATTATATGGTCCACAAGGCTGGGCTGAAGCGATACAAGTGCTTTTAGTAAAGCAACTATCCCATTCAACTAATACATACAATTAATGAAGAGGTAAACCATGGCTGATTTTTATCAAAACGGTACCGTAACAACGTTACATAATTTAGCACAGCGTGAACCAGCAGATATGGCTGCTGAATTATTAGACTTTTCTAAAAAACGCCCTTTAGGGCTTATTTTACCTTCATTGTTTTCTGAATTAGAAGGTGAAGCCTTACCCGATATTATTAATAAAATTAAAGATGTCGAGTATTTGTCTGAGATAGTTATTGGCCTCGACCGAGCCAACCTCAAGCAATACAAACATGCCTTAACTTTTTTTGGACAACTGCCACAGCACCATAGAGTGCTTTGGAATGATGGGCCTAGATTACAAGCGATAGATGAAAAACTACAAGCCCTTGGCCTAGCCCCAAAAGAGTTAGGCAAAGGGCGAAATGTTTGGTATTGCATGGGCTATATTTTGGCTTCGGGTAAAGCTGAATCTATTGCGTTACACGACTGTGATATTTTGACCTATGAACGAGAATTACTCGATAGGCTTCTATATCCAGTGGCGAATCCAATGTTTAACTATGAGTTTGCCAAAGGTTTTTATGCGCGCGTGGCGGGCGGGAAAATAAATGGCCGTGTCTCCCGTCTATTAGTAACACCACTGATTAAAGCGTTGAAAAAAACAGTCGGTCATTGCGACTATTTAGAATACATGGACAGTTTTTTATATCCTTTAGCAGGTGAGTTTTCTTTCCGTCGAGATGTATTAAACGATATTCGTATTCCCAGTGATTGGGGCCTTGAGATAGGCGTGTTATCAGAGATGTATCGCAACTATTCGCCTAACCGTTTATGCCAAGTAGATATAGCCGCAACGTACGATCATAAGCATCAAGATTTATCGTTAGATAATACTGATGGTGGTTTATCAAAAATGTCGATTGATATCAGCAAAGCCTTTATTCGTAAACTTGCTACTCAAGGTGAAACATTCACTGCAGAAAAATTTAGAACATTAAAAGCCACTTACTATCGAATTGCTTTAGATTATGTCGAAACTTATCGAAACGACGCGATGATGAATGGGCTTAAGCTGGATATCCATAATGAAGAAAAAGCGGTTGAGATGTTTGCACAAAATATACTAACCGCCGGCAATACTTTCTTAGATCAACCCATGGACACACCGTTTATTCCTTCTTGGAATAGAGTAGTCAGCGCCATACCTGATATTTTATCGCAACTAAAAGAAGCGGTAGAGTTAGACAATGAAGAATTTAGCCAAGCATTATAGAGAAAGGTGCATTATGCCAACGCCAGTCAATCCGTTAAAACAACCATTAAAAGATAAGTTAGTTCAGCAGCTTGCAACTATTTATCATGATGTTCCACTTGAACAGTCGTTTGATGATATTGCGCAATCCCTGCTTGATATCATGGCGCTATCTCGAAAGGCAGTAATAGCAAAACCTTTCACCAACCATTGGTCAGAAGAAGATATTGTTCTAATCACCTATGGCGACAGCATCATTAAGGCAGATGAAGCACCACTAAAAACCTTAAAAAACTTTGTTGATAATACGCTTAGCAAAACAATTAATAGCGTGCATATCTTACCTTTTTTCCCTTACAGTTCTGACGATGGTTTTTCTGTTATCGATTATTCATCCGTTAACGAATCGTTGGGTGCATGGCAAGATATCACGCAGATAAGTAAAAATTATCGCTTGATGTCTGATCTTGTTATTAATCATTGTTCAAGTCGCAGTGCCTGGTTTGACAATTTTATTAAAGGTGAAGGCCAAGGTAGTGACTTTTTCTTTACTGCACTTCCTGACGATAACTTGTCCGGCGTTGTTCGCCCGAGAACATCTCCACTTTTAAAAGAAGTAGAGACAGGTAAGGGGAAGAAATTCGTTTGGTGCACTTTTAGCCACGACCAAGTTGATTTTGACTTTCGTAATCCTGAAGTATTAAAAGCATTTACCTCAATAATTAAGCAATATATTGATGCAGGAGTACAAATTTTTCGTTTAGATGCCATCGCCTTTTTGTGGAAAGTCGTCGGCACACCCAGTATTAACTTATCTCAAACCCATGAAGTTGTCCGGTTACTCAGAACCCTTATTGAATCAGCAGAACAACACGCCATTATCATTACTGAAACCAATATTCCCAACACACAGAACCTCACTTATTTTGGTAATGCCAACGAAGCCCACGGGATCTATAACTTTTCATTACCGCCGCTGTTGCTAAACACCTTGCTAACCGGTAGTTGTTTATATTTAAAACGTTGGCTTATGAGCATGCCACCTTCGCAAGATGGCACCATGTATTTTAACTTTATAGCTTCGCATGACGGTATTGGGTTACGTCCAGCAGAAGGCTTATTAAGCGAAAGAGAACTTAATACCTTAGTACATACGGTAGAGAGTTTTGGTGGAAAAATATCATGGCGTACCTCAGACACCGGTGAACAAAAAGCCTATGAAATGAATATTGCACTTTATGATGCATTGCAAGGTACGGTGCATGGTAAAGATAAGTGGAATTTTGAACGTTTTATTTGTGCGCACGCGATAATGTTTGCGCTTGAGGGGACCCCTGGGATTTACATACACAGTATGCTGGGGACAAAAAATGATTATCAAAAACTAGCAAACACTCATCACAATCGTTCAATTAACAGACGTCGCTGGCATGTAGATGCTTTAGAAGAAGCTCTTGCTGATAAAGATTTACACCACGCTAAAGTACTTTCAACCCTAAAGTCTTTATTGGACATAAGAATTAAACAATCAGCTTTTCACCCAAATGCAACGCAATTCACGTTGCACTTAGGCTTACAACTGTTTGGTTTTTGGCGGCAAAGTAAAGACAGAAAACAAAGTGTATTTTGTGTGAGTAATATATCTGACCAACCTGTTGTATTGCCATTAAGTGAGCTAAATTTAATTATTACCGACTCTTGGCTTGAACTCATTACCCATGAAAAAATAACAGAGTTAACACAAGAACTGGTATTAACACCCTATCAAACAGTATGGATATCAAATATCTAAGGTGGAAGGTGAAATGAATACGCTAGACTCAATAAAAACAACTTCTAGGATAACGCTGGATTAACAACGACCCATTATTTTGCACCTCATGGGGAATTTAAATTACACGTGAGTAATAATATAATTATCGCGCGCTTAACGGGTTCCTGGAATAAAGAGTGAGCAAGAGTTTTTTAGCAGCATTTACAGCACAAGTAAAACTATTGGATAAACCTTCATGGGGACACTTGGTATTTCTCAATGATTGGGAAATTAGCGTACCTGAAATTTTTCCTGTTGTTACTGATTTAACAACCTTTTGTATTCATAATGGTTTAGAGAAATCAGCTCAGGTTTACAGTAAATCGATTTTAAAAAAAATGTATCTCGATAAAATGGTTATTAAGATACATGGCAACTTTGAAAGACGAGTTTTTCTGATGCTGATATGGCAGTAAACTGGCGCAAAGGCTACGGCTTTACTTAGCAAAAAAGCTTAGCTGCACACAATCGAGTATAAATAACGTCAGTGACTGCAGATAGCTATTAGAAATTTTTCGTAAATAGTAGCAGCAGATTTATACTGGTCTCATTGTCGACTAAAGGGCTTTGGGTAATACTTTCATCAAACCAAGTATACTCAATATTCAACCGTGTATAGCCACCGAATAAAATAGGCGTAGCGATTGAAAGCCCTGCACTTTTATTAAGTGCGCTTTTACCGCTGTAAACAGTTCTGTCTTGATTAATTTCATACTTTGATACGCCATAATAATAATCAACATGATCTTTATCTAATAAACTCAATGAGATTGAAGGCTCAAGGAATACAGGGCCAAACTTGTAAATACGGCCAAAACTCGATTTGATTTCAAAACCATTCGATCTATTTAACATATCAAACATCGACGAGATCCCAATCTTCCAATCATTTTTTTGATAATCGACACTAACACCCGCATCTAAAGAATTCTTTCTTTTTTCCATTCCTTTGAAAATATAACTGTCAGATTCATCAAACCCCTGAAACCTTGGTGATAGCTTCGCAGATACTGTAAAACGATTAACTTCTTTTAACTTATAACTTACAAAAGGCCCAAATATCGATAAATTTTCTCCTTTGTAACCAATCAAAGGAAGAGGCATCGTACGTGAGCTATAACCTTTGTATATTTCTTTGTTGACGCTAAGACCAACACCATATAAAAAACCCGGGGTTTTTTCTCGCGTTACTGAGGCTATTTGCTGCTCTGAGAAGGTGTAAAAAGGCAGAAAAAATAGACTTAATATTAAGATTTTATGGATGTTTTTCATTATTTAATTATCATCATTTATCCTTATAATTAATAAATTATACGTTTTAAATTGAAATTAGGTTTAATTTATCGCTAAATTATCTTAGTAACCTGTAATGATGATTAAAAAGGTGCAATCACTTGATTGAAAATATCATATCAGCAAAATATACCCATAGAATTTATTATTAGTGCAAACAACGATTAAAATATGTCCGCAGGTGATCGCGACTCGTGCTAATTACGTACCTATATGTAGAAAGACAATAAGGTAAAATTGAAATGCAACACTTCAGTCATGACGAACTGCTACACATGAACGCTCGCTACCGTGCTCAACTAGTTAATAGTTTGTCTGGTTTTAAGAGTGCTAACCTCATTGGTACGCGCAACGAGAAAAACCAAAACAACTTGGCGATGTTCAGTTCTGTTGTTCACCTTGGTTCGTCTCCAGCACTGGTCGGCTTTATTACCCGACCAGACAGTGTACAAAGACATACACTAGAGAATATCCTACAAACTAAACAATTTACGATAAACCAAGTCAGTGAGGGTTTCTGGCAAGAAGCGCATCAAACCTCGGCTCGGTATGACGCTGACCAGTGTGAGTTCGAACAAACGGGCTTAACCCCCTATGATATTGACGGTATCGAAGTACCTTTTGTTAAGGAGAGCCGACTGAAATACGCGTTAATACTACGCGATATAGTGCCTATTCAACTCAATGGTACCCAATTAGTTATTGGTGAAATAACAGATATACTTTGTGAAGCAGCAGCGCTTAAAAAAGACGGTTACATTGATATCGAGTCATTAAATACGGTTGCAATATCAGGTTTAGACGGTTACCACAAAAGTCAGCGATTATCTCGGTTGAGTTATGCCAAACCTGAGTGTCTGCCATCAAAAATACCTCTTGACGGTCAATAGCTAAACGGTAATTAATGCAAAGATTACCTAATATTTAAGGAAGAAAAATGAAAGTTTGGCAACTACTTGGGTACCTGGGTTTACTTCCTTTTATAGCCTTTTTATATTTAAGCGTTAATGCGGAAAACCCAAATATTACGGCTCAACAGGCTTTTGTAGCATACAGCGCTATTATTGTTAGTTTTATTGCAGGTACATTATGGCGTAAAGACGACCACCATATAAGTCAGCAAATAACAAGTAATACATTAAGCTTAATGGCATTTTCATCCTTACTTATTGCACCTGACCTTGCGCTGATTATTTTAGTATTTAGTTTTTTATTCCTGTTTATTTACGAACAAAAGTCAGCTAAGGATACTCAACAGAATACTCTGAACGCAAATTATATGAGAATGCGATTTTGGCTAACATTGATTGTTGTTTCACTCCATATTACAGCTTACTTTTTATGGTTTTATTAACATAAACACACAACAAAATTTAGGAATCCCCATGCTAACAATATTTTATGATGGCAATTGCCCAATGTGTGCAACTGAGATGATTCACCTCAAAAGATACGATCAAGATAACGTCATCTTTTTGGTGGATATTCACCAGAAAAATTTTCAATCACTCTACCCTAGGATTGACTTTTCGGCTGCAATGAAAATATTACATGCAACATTCAATGGCAAAGTGTTACTGGGATTAGAAGTAACACATCGCGCTTGGACACTTGTTGGTAAAGGCTTTTGGGTAGCACCACTTAATTGGCCAGTATTTAAAACATTAAGTCACTGGATTTACTTAGGGCTCGCAAAATATCGTCATCAAATATCTGCGCTTCTCGCCAAAATTTTTGGCATAAAAACCACAAACTGTAATTCTGGAACTTGTTATGATAAATCAACTAACACTGATCATTGGCGCAAATAGCGACATTGGCAAAGCACTCGCGACCCAAATAAACAACACAGCTGACACTGGGCTTGTGCTTATTAGTCGAGAGGTGAATAATGAAGAAAAATTTGTTAATGAACTTAACGCTAAATACATAAAAGTAAAAGATTATCAGCCGCAATCAATTGATATAGCTGTAGCCGAAATAGCGGCCCATAGTGACCTGCCAATAAGCCAGGTTTTTATTTGTAATGGCATACTTCATAGTGAAGATTTTCAGCCTGAAAAGCGTCTAGAGGACTTCGATGCCCAAGCATTTCATCAAGTGATTAGTGCAAACACACTAACACCGATGTTATGGGTACAAAAGTTGACACCAATACTGACAAGGAAGTCACCCTGTAAATTTGTAGTATTTAGTGCCCGAGTTGGCAGCATAAGTGATAATAACTTAGGGGGTTGGTACAGCTATAGAGCTTCAAAAGCAGCACTAAATATGATGCTTAAAACTGCCTCAATAGAGTTGGCGAGAAGAGCAAAAAATATAAAACTTATTTCGTTCCATCCCGGTACTACAGACACGCCTTTATCTAAACCATTTCAGAAAAATGTTCCACCAGAAAAGCTTTTTACCAGCGAATTTGTTGCTAAACAACTACTGAACATTGTAGAGAATACACCAATAGATAATACGTTGAGTTATCTTGATTGGGAGGGTAAGTCTATAAATTGGTAATAGAAAGAAAAGGTAAATTGTAAATGAAAACGGCAAGTACAAATTGCCGTTTTTAATTAAAGTTACTAGCTAACAGTAAATTTATTCGCTATTTTATGGAAGGATTCAAGTGTGTCTTTATGTTCATATTCTATGGAAAACCTGCCATGAAATAGCAAGGTTATTGTTAAATCTTTATAACCCAACCAACAAGTATAGCCATCAAAGTCGTGCCACGCCTTAATACCCGAATGCTTATATACACCATCGAGTTTAATTCCCTCTTTGGTGACAAAATCATAAATTTCTAAAAAATCTCTAAGTGTTAATTGTCTATCTTTCATCAGTTAAAACTTAATCATTTGGCTGCAGCGACCACTACTGCTGCTGGTACCACACATTTCATCATAGGCTGATTGATACTCTAGTGCGGCGTTAAATATATTATTATCTCTCAGGTAATTTTTAGCTTCAACTAAAGACCCCATTACAGCAACATCTTTAGATTGGTTTAAACCAATAAAATTATTGAGTGAATCAACAGACCCAACAAGATAGTGAGTCGATTCGGCTACACCAATAATAGTAGGTATCGTAACTTGGCTACTGCTAGTTAATGTATTTATCATAATAAACCTCCACATTACATTCAATTATCTAATACGATTGTCTAACGATTAAAGATCAACGTTTGGTTAGATTTATAAATATGCCTTGAGATTTAGTTCAGTGACTACGGTTTCAGGGACATCATAAATGCACAAAAATCGATAGCTGATCTTTTTTAGTCATTTTACTAACAACCAGCATATATGACTTGTCGATTATCCGTTAAAGACCGCCTTGTGGAACTGAATCGCCTAAAATAACACGGTTCCCATTCTTTTTATTGATGTAATCGCTACCGCTATTATTTTAAATACCACTAAAAATAATAGCGGTAGGCTAATTGGTATTGGCGTTCAATAAGTTCAACCGCTTGGTGCTCGTAATGGCGTGAAGGCCTATCTGATTTGAGCCAGTTATATTCTACCATTACAAAGCTATGTTGGGTTAATTTGTAACGATACGCAAGAGAAGCTCCGTTACCACTCTCATTATTGTTGTCACCCAAAGTATCATCTCGATCATCAACATCAAAATGTTCTAACCTAAATGCCAAGTGACTGCTCTGCCATTTTTTTCTAATGAGCACAAAAGCATTATTGAATTTTCCGTTAACAATATCTACACCGTATGGAGATTTCATATCAGTATTACCTTGCATATATTGTCCGATAATTTCCCATTGAGGCGCTACTTTATATTTAATGCCTAAGTGGCTAAATGTTGTCGTCCAAGTATATTGACCTTCTTCCACCAGCCCTTCTTCTGCTTGGTTATCATAGAAACCTAAATTTACTTTTAGTGCATTTTGATAGCGCCATGTCACCGAAAAGTGACCTCCCAACCGATTATCTAGCTCAATAAAAGGATCCGAGTTCGCCGCTTGCTCCGATAAGGTTGCATTGCGGGCAGGAAAGTTTTGTACCGTAAGTTTTTCTTGTAATAAGGTTTGCCTACTACCCATTGTCCAACCATGCCACGTTAACATAGCGCCAGCACTGTCGTTATTTTGAAATAAAGCAAAATCCATAGAAAATGTATGTGGTGATTTGGTTGCTTTACCCAATTTTTCTATTGTAAAATTTATGCCTGTACTTCTTAATTCTTCACCAATCCAATTATTTAGGCTGCTAGACGCTAGCGTATAAGGTGTTGACCATGCTGTTGAGACATTTTCCATACTAATTTGAGGATAAAAAACACCTATTTTGGATTTAATGCGCCAGCCTTGAACATTTGGTAAACCTTTATATTGTAAATAACCTTCCGTTAGCCCTATGTTGATATTTTCTTTGTCAGCAAACGCATTCGCGACAATCATCGCAGACCAGTTATTATCCCAACTCAATTGATATTGCAAACCTAATTGCCCCAACGCTAGCCCACTACCAGCATTATACCTGAACTTACCATACCCACCTTGAAGGTAGCTTTGTGCATGACGGGTGTTATTTACATAATAAGCACGAACATCAATAATACCTTTAAAGGTTGATTCTGCGCTCCAAATCTTCGAACTAATAAGGATGAGAACGATAGCTAGCGAAGATTTTAACATTTAAGCCTCTATTCTATTGATATTATAAGATGTATTTTCCATCCATAAATTTAATGTATCGACAGGTAATGGTTTACTTATAAAGAATCCTTGGGCCAACTCGCAACCTAGAGATTTAAGCCAGAGTAAAGTGGGTTCATCTTCAATTCCTTCTGCCACAACAGAAAGTCCTAAATTGTGGGCTAACTCTAACGTTGAATGGACAATTATTTTATCGCTTTCATCCGTTGATAAATTTTGCACAAATGAGCGATCAATTTTTAACTCCTGTACCGGTAATTGTTTCAACTGCGCTAGAGACGAATACCCCGTGCCATAATCGTCAATTGACAATTTAAAACCTTGTTCACTTAAATAAGATAAAATTTCAGTCGCTTTTTCAGGGTCGGCTACGACTGCATCTTCAGTAACCTCTAACGTTATTGCGTTATCAGATAATTGATATTGTTGTTTTAGTGCTATAACGAAATCAGGATATGATTTATCTAAAATATTTTCGGCTGAAATATTAATAGCAATGCTGATATCTACTCCTTGATTTCGCCACTTCACGTATTGGTTAATTGCCGCTGTTGTTACCCACCGAGTTAGCGCCCCCATTTGTCCTGTTTTTTCAGCGATGCTGATAAATGAATCGGGTGGGATCAGCCCTTTATCCGGATGTTGCCAACGCACTAAAGCTTCAACATGACTAATTGTCATTGTGTCCAAAGTCATTTTTGGTTGATAAAATAATACCAATTCGTTCTGCTCTATCGCTTTCTTTAAACTGTTGGTCAAAAACAAGCGTTCAAGTGCATTGATATCAAATTGTGGCTCGTAAATTTGAAAACTCTTCTTATTCTTTTTTGCATACTGCAAAGCAACATTACTTTTTTGTAATAATTCATCGACATTATGCCCATTATGTAATGTAGAAACAGCCACACCAATAACAAACTGTAAGTGCAGACTAATGCTCTCAAACTGACATTGAATGTTCAATTCAGCTAGCAACTGTTCAATTAACGGTGACACGGATTGGTTTTCAACGAGCAATACAAAGTTTTCATTACCTAAATGAAAACAGGCAATCGGTAATTGGCTTTTCAACATCCGATTCGAAACTTGCAATACCACATCGTCACTCACTTTATATCCAAGAGTGTCGGTAATATCTGCTGCACCTATGAAACAAGTTTGGATCACGAGAAAATCGAGGTTGCTTACTTTTCGCTTATTCAATTCATTGATGAGTGCATTTCTATTAGGTAATTTCGAAAGTGGGTCATGAAATGCTTGAAAACTAATGGTTTCTTCTCTTGATACAATGGCCTTAGTCATATGATTAAATTCGTTTGATAACTGATAAAGCTCCTCACTTCCTTCAACCGCTACATTGCCATCATAATCACCATGGGTAATCGCTTTTACTTGGCTAACCAATTGCGTAATAGGTCGGGTAATACTTTTGGCTATAGCTAACGCACTAATAATGGAGAGTACCAGTGTCAAAGTAATCAATAGCACCAGATTTTCCCACTGCACACCGACTGTTTTCAAAACATCAACTTTTGACTTAAATAACAAAGCGATGAGTTTATCACTGCCAACTGAGCCAAGAGAATATTGCTGATAAATATAGTGTTTCTCTGTTTTTTTTATGATCGCTGAAAACAAATTGCTATCTATGGGATAACGTTCTTCGGCTGAATTCGCAGTAATTAGATAACCTGTATCAGATTCAATAGCGAAAGCGATATTGACATCTGTTAGCCTGGCGAGCTCTTGTGCCAATTCGGTGTCAATTAAATAACCAAAACCAATCCAGCCAATTGTACGATCGCCACTTTTAATGGCAGCTAAACTTAACTGATACAACTGACCATTAAGCTTAACTAGTTGGGCATTGTCTTCGTCAATGAAATCATTTTGTTGATCAAATAGCTGACCTTGCCCTGCGCCAATTTTAACTTTCTCTTTGCCATCTGGTGTTTTATAAGTCACTAATTGTGCAAACACAATACCATCCATATCGAATGCCATGGCAAGATTACTGTTAATCCTTTTTCGGTGATTATTAAGTGCAATTAAGAAGCTTTTATTATCTTCTTCTAGAACAGATTTTAAGCCATAATCTTTAGCTGCAGTTTCTGCAAACGCCGATAAATAATAACGTCGATTGTTTATTTGAGTTTTAAAAACATTTGTCGCATTGATAATACGATTGTTTAATTGAGTACGCTCTAATTTTTGACTCGCTTGATAAGTTGAAAAAAATGACACTAATTGCACAATTAGCAATAGAAATATGAATAGAATAAGTATTTTACTTTGCAAACTACGTACTTTTAAAAGCTTCATTTGATATTAGTACTCTTCTATAAAATTGAATTCATCTTGCCCTTTTTGTTCAGGTATAGGTAATAATTTTTTTGGCAGTGCAATTGTCACATTATTAATAGAATTATCAACAGTAACTAATTGACTGATCGTATTATTTTCGACATCTAATTGCGGGTGCCATGCTGTAATTACATATTCACCGGTATGAGGCAGGGTAAAGGTTAGTTGTCCCAAATCATCTGTTTTTCCATAATACGGTGTATCAACCACTAAAGTATAGCCGCTCATCCAGTCATGTATATTACAACCCATCGCTATTTCTTCCGCTACTAGCATAGGTTCGGTCATTTGTTCTACACCAGATTGAATCTTAAATTCGAAGCGATTTTCACCCGATACCGAATATATATGATGAGTTATATCATCTTGATTAACAAATTTAATCGCCTGCCCTTTTTGTAGCACCGTTATATAAGGCGAGAATTTTTTATCTTTTTGGTTGATTAAAAGTGCATTAGTATTAAGAGGTAAATGTTTAATCCCCTCAATTGGTCGAGCGTATACAACAATATCATTGATATCCTTATCCCGAGTATCAATAACGTTAACGATTAATTGACTCGATAATACATCAAACATAACCAACATTGCCGTAGTCATTAAAAATAAATATTTCAACTTTTTTCCTTCACATTAAATAGCGTTTTCTAATCCCTATTAGTTAAGCATAAACCACGAAAGATAGAAAAAAACTTTAAGGCAAATGGTCACTTATTAACTAGAACGGTAATAGTAAAATAAAATTACCATTTAAGGTAAATACTTGTTCAAAATAAACTACTTATTCGATTGTTGCAATCATCAAAGGTGGAGAAAAATAGATGCCTGATCTTTTTTCGTCATTTTACTAACAACCAGTATATATGATTTATCAATCATCCGTTCAAGCTCGCCTTGTGAAATTGAATCGTCTAAAATGACACTGTTACAATTTTTTTATTCATGTGATATCCAGAGATAATCGCGGGAAAAATATCACGTATTATTTCGGCTTCGCTTGGCCCACACTTTATATTCATCCAAAAGTATTGCTTGGCTTGGTTATCAACGTTGGCACTTTTAGCCGTAGAGCCATGAGCAATTGTCGCAAACATTTTATTTTTTACGTTAAAGACTTTAATATCATCACCAAAAGGATAATAAAGTGAGGCGACTGGCTTTGCTAATAAATAGTGTTCAACCTCTTACTCGTTCAAGCTACTTATTGAAGTTTATCTCCCTATTTATAACACTTTACTTCTCAATCAACTTTAGCCTATCAGTAAATAGACGTTTCAGCCTTGTCAGTTAGCTACAAAGCTTGCTAACAAGTATTTTGCTCAAAAAAATACCGATAAATAAATTATCGGTATTTAATAAGCAACAACCTAAGTTCAATTAATAATAAGAAACCTGCGTAGGTATTGTTAAAATACTTTTTCCAAAACGTTTTAACCAATAATATATCGCCGCAAAAACACCAATAACGACCAATATACTAACGCCCGCTGACAACGGATTATCAATAAAGGTAGCCACTTGGTAAGTGAATGTAGCCGCCAAATAGGCAAGTGAAAAACTCCATAAAGCTGCAAAGGAAGCCCAACGAGTTCCTACTTCACTTTTAATTGCACCCATTGCCGCTGCGCAAGGTGTATACAGTAGAATAAATAACAGGTAACTAAATGCCCCAATTTTTCCGGCAAATGCCGCTTGCATAACCGTAAAGGTTCCCTCGTTAACACCCTGTTGTTCTGCTGCAGTATGTAAGTTTGATACATCTCCAATATCAGTTCCTAAAGGGTCGTCAGCTTGAATACCTAATAAGTTTTCTTTTATTGAATCTATTGCATCATTCCACAGTTCAGGCATCGATTTTAATGCCTCGTTCTCAGCATTTGTATCAGTATACAAACTATTAAAAGTAGCCACTAGCGCTTCTTTGGCAAACAAACCCGTAATAATACCGACACTTGCTTGCCAGTTGTCTTCCTTAATTCCCATCGGTGCAAGTAAAGGGGTAACAACCTGAGCACTTTTACTTAATACAGACTCTTGAGAGTCTTGGTGACCAAACTGACCATCAGTACCTAATGAGTTAAAGAAGTTAAGGACACAAACCACTAAAACAATCGTCTTACCCGCTCCCAAAATAAATGAACGAGTACGTTGCCACACACGATGTACAAGATAAGAAAGTTTAGGTATTTCATAAAGCGGTAATTCCATAATATTAACAGAGTTTTTACCCATTAATACCGTATGCTTTAATAAGAAGCCGGTAAAAAGAGCCGCGGCTATTCCGATTAAATACAGTAGGAAAACTAAGTTTTGACCTGAGTCAGGAAAAAATGCAGCCGCAAATAACGCATATACGGGTAAACGCGCACCACATGACATAAACGGCGACATCATTATCGTAGTGATACGTTCACGCTCACTGTCAAGAATTCGTGCTGACATAACCGCAGGAACAGTACAACCAAAACCAACAATTAAAGGGACAAAAGCTTTGCCGGGTAAACCAATTTTTTGCATAGCACTGTCAACAACAAAGGCAGCACGCGCCAAGTAACCACTACTTTCTAAAATCGATAAACCAATAAATAAACAAGCGATAATCGGAATAAAGGTGGCAACGGTTTGAATACCTAAACCAGCGCCTTCAATGAGAGTGAGCAGCCACTGAGGTAAATCAAAACTGGATAAAAAATGTAGAGGGTAATCAACAAAAATAGCGCCAGCTAAAATATCAAAAAAATCAATAAAAGCACTACCTACATTAATAGCAAACATAAACAATAAGTACATCATACCCAGGAAAACAGGAACACCTAACCAAGGGTGAAGAATAAAATGGTCAAGGCGATCACTCAAACTTATCGCAGGTTCTTTTTTTGAGTGTGGCAGAGTTTTTTTAATATCAATTAATAATTGCTGAATGAATTCATAGCGCGCCTGCATAATACTAATAGCATCAGTATTCGTTTGCTGACAAGCACCTTGATCATTACAAGAGCCACATTCAAGGTCAATCAAGGCTTCAGTTGAATTTTGATCAGCAAGTTTACTAACAATGCTTGCTGATAAAATTAATTTTTTAGGACGTTGAGTCGCTTTAGGTAATTCAAGTAAAGCCTCTTCAACTTTCTTTAAAGTATCTTTAGCTAAACTATTGGCAATAATAACTTTACAGCCCAGTTCTTTGGCTAAAATATCGGTGTTAACTGTTTGAGCTTCTTTGCGATCTGATTTATTGATAACCAGTAATAAGGGTAAACCGAGTTCAAGTAATTGTGTGGTTAAATACAGTTGGCGCTTTAATTGCGTCGCATCAACAACATTGATCAAACAATCAATGCCTTTATTTTTAAGAAAGTCTTGGGTAATAGTCAGATCTTTACTTTGCTCAGCTCGGGTTGCAAGAGAGCTAATACCAGGTAAGTCTGAGAGTAAAACTTGATTATTATTAAATGAAAAATGATGCTGCTTTGTCGCTACAGTAACACCAGTCCAGTTTCCAGTCTGTTGTTTCGCACCCGTTAAGGCATTAAAAAAAGTGCTTTTTCCTGAGTTGGCAAAACCAACTAGAGCCAAATGTAAAGCTTGTGACATTAGACTATTTCTATACCTATTTGTTGAGCAATACTAGGCGCTAAACAAATCTTAGTACCATGAAGGTGAAAGGCAAGTGGCCCATTAAATGGAGCTTTATGGGCTAATGATATTTCAGTTTTCAACGCAAATCCTTGCTCGATTAACTTTGACGTTAAATCGAAATTTGTCGGTAACGTTCTGATCACCGCTCGCTGGGTACGCGTTAATTGTGAAAGGGTCATAAACAACAACTCAAATAATAATGATTATCATTTAATTCTACTTTACTATTAACTTTTCAGCAAGCGTATATGACAGCGGAATTGATCTAAATCAGTAAATAATAATCTATCCACTAATTTACTTTCAAATTTCATTAGCTAACAAACGATCTATATTCTTAGTATAAAAAACATGAGTCGCTTTTTATGTGCATTTCCCCTAGACAAGAAAATCTACAACCGTAAATGTGCTCCCACGTGTCGATGGTATGATGGCATCAATAGTTAAAGAAGCCCGTCATCGTTTTACTGTAAGCTCTATTGATGCCTTCAAAAAATTAATTCTGGTCATGAGTAAAAAATCAGTCATTTAACAGCCATGTCTTTATTGACTCTTCACCAAGCAAGCCACTTTTACCCTGAAATTTTCCCGCTTTATTCACAAAGTAACTACGTGGTAACTCTCCATACCAGTTAGGATCAATTTGATAACGGTTTTTGTCCGCCTGCCCGTCAACAAAATAAAAATTTTCATAGGGTTGCATGTTATAAAAAGCTAGTATCTGCTTACGTTCAAACTGAATGCCGCGATTGTCATCTGTATTAATGAAAACAATATTTAATGCTGTACTTTTTTCTGTTTCTTGAATGGCCTGAATAAGTTTTAACTCTTTAAAACACGCTGGACAATCTAATGACCACAAAACTAATAACCAACGCTTTCCTAACTTCCGCTGTTTTAAGTCTTTCAAAGCCTCATCACTAATAGGTTGAAGGCTAAAAGACTTCAATTTAGGAACTTGATTTTGTGCTTGTGAAACGCTACAAGACATCATAAAAAAAACTAAACATGCACAGATAAATTTACTCATAACGCGCTGAACCAATGCCCTTGCTTAGGACGTTGCCATGAAACATAACTCACCTTGCCTTTTTTTATAATAAAAGGACGATCAGCACCATTTTTTGCTTTAGCTAATACCACTACGTAACTAAAGGACTCTCCATTATTGGTTGAACGCTGGTGCATTAATTGATGTTCAACACCATTAAATTGTGTCCAAACAATATCGATATTGTCGTTATTTTTATTCAAATGTGGATGCGATGCCTGCGCAGAAAAATCCCCCACTGAAATAGGCTTAGTCAATGTATTACCTTGGTCAACACTCGACGCATAAAAAATACCTTTACCTACATCACCTTGATTAAACCACACCATATGGTAGCGGTTTTTGTCATCAATACTTATCGCCCCACCTTGATGAGGGCAGCCATTTATTTGCCAGTGATCGTAACTTATTTGATAAGGCTGCTTAGGTTTATCTTCATCGTGGCCCATTGTTAACAAAGCAAATTCACGAATATTATCGCCATATATTTGTCGCCAAAAAATAGCCAGTTCGCCTTGCTGATTAAAATCCATAGCGATCCGACAACAAACACACGTATCATTTGCTAACGGTTGGTTAGTAAAAATAACTGCACTATTATTCTTGGTGCTTCTAAGATTAGCTTGTCCTAAATAAAGTGCTGACCCTTTTGATTTTTTACCTGTTTTACGCTGTTGATGGGAAAGGCGACCATCGAGCCAAACGATGCTAACGTCACCATTGTCATTAACCAGCATTTCATTAAAACTATGTCCGGCTAATAAATTATCATTGTTCACCGTAATAGGTTGCGTAAACTTTTTTCCGTAATCATCTGAATAACTAAAGCGCACATCTGCGGTGTATTTTTTCTCTCGTGCCATTGCCCACGACAAGTAAACACCACCGATATTATCAAATGCTATTTTGGGACGATTCTCGTTCCTAGCTGATATTTTTTCAGCAGGTATATCTAATACGTTATGTGGTGAGAACGTTGTACCGTTATCTTGGGATATTTGAGCGATTAATTTGTCTTGGTTTACCCATAATCGCCATAAATCACCATTAGGTGCAAATGCCGACGTCACCGTTTTTGCACACGCAATCTCAGCATCATTACATTTATTATCTACAGTGACTTTTTTTTGTTTAGCCATCATCGCTTGGTGATCATGTTCGGCCGCAAAAGTTTGCGTATTAGGCAACCAAGCAATGGCTAAAAAAACAACCACTAAACTAAAGCGCTTCTGAAAATTTTTCATTGTTAACTTTCCTATTACCATTGGTAATTTAATCCAAAATAAACAGTGCGAGGCGCACCCGGTGAGTACGTAGTTTTTCCATAACGATAAGAAGCCTCTTGTGCATACTCTTTATCGCTTAAATTTAATAACCGTGCATGCAGAGCAAGTTTTTTAGATACTTGGTAGCGTGCTTTTAGATTGATGATTGTGTAACCCTGATAAATTCTGTCATTGCCTTCATCATCTCGGCTGCTGGCATCATCTAGCCAATATTTACCAATCGACTGAACCTCTAACATACTGATAAATCGTAATAAAAGTGATGGCTGATAACGTAAACGTACATTCACAATATAATCAGGCGCCATCGCCATTTCATTGCCTGAATACTCATCATGTTGATCAAATTCATGTTTTGCTTGGGTGTAAGCTGTACTGAGGTTAAATTTTTCAGAAATTTGCCACAACATTGCCGCTTCAAAACCTTGATGAATAACACGACTTGCGTTAGTTAAATAACGTTGCCCTGCATCGTTGTACGCCTGAACAATACCGTCATCAACATCCATATAATAAACAGCGAAATCAAAATTAACCTTTTCTAAATTAACTTTGTAGCCAAGCTCAAAGGTGTTTGAAACTTCTGGATCAACAGCTTTAGCATTGCCATCATCTTTAGTCGTTAAATGATAAAGACTACTCGCCGTTGGTAAGCGAAAACTATTCGCATAACGTAAATAAAGACTACTATCGTCACCCAAATGGTAATTCAAACTTGCTTTTGGGCTTAAATGAGTAAAGTCGTCATCACGATTTTCTAGACTTAAATGACCGTGACCAATATCTCCGTAAAGACTAAGATTATTATCGAATTCGTATTGAGCGTAATCGTAACGTGCTCCTAAGGTTAGATCGAGATTATCGCTTAACGTACGTGTATGCTGAATGTAAGGTGATAACCCCAAATATTTTGTGGTATCGTCATAGAATTTCTCACCTTTAGTAAAAGTGTCAGCCCCCCAACCTGATGTAGTAAAATCAAGTGGTTGGTATGACAACTGCCTCCCTTCAGTGAATTCGATATCGGTACCAATAATCGTTTCACTACCATCATGATGTTCAAAACTAGCTAATGCCAGTAAACCAAATGTTTTAACCTCAGATTCAACTTTTGGCATGTTTTGGTTCCATGTTGCGGTGTAATCATTAGTACGAGAGCGATAATAAGGAATAACTGAATAAAAGTAATTACCGTCAGTTTTATCCCATTGTGCTGAAAGTCGCATATATGCTGTTTTTCTTAATGGATCACTGGCTAATACTTCTTCAGATAGACCTGAATGGGTTTTATCAGTTTTATATAAGTCTTCGCTTAAGCTCGCCGCCATTTCCTGTTCTAAATCAGAAATAACAAACGAGGTGACTAAATGTTCATTGCTTGAGATTTCAAGTTCGTGGCGAAAAGTGACTTCTGCTCTTTTTGAACCGGTATGTTCACGCCAGCCTTCATTGTTTAAATAAGAACCGGCTAACGTAAAGCCTTGCTCATCTGAAATTGTATTGCTGTGATTTAACTGTATTTTTGAATACTTGTCTTCATCTAACATTAAGTCCATAGACGTTTCAGCTTGTTCAGCAACATCAGCAGATAATATATTAATGGTCGCCGCAACAGCACCTGAACCATAAAGCGCAGTACCCGCTCCCTTTAAGACTTCCATGCGCGACACATTTGAATTAAAACTCGACCACCATAAGGCGTTATGATTAAAAAAAGCAGGAGACTGCAGTGGAATATTATCTTGTAAATACAAGTAATAACCGCTGGTGTTTATTGGCATACGAATAGAGGCTTTATGCCCTTGCCCACCAGAAAGTTGGTCGATGAATACGCCTGAAAGGCTATTCAAAGATTCTGCAACATGTTGCCCGTTATCAATAGCTAACTCTTCTTTGCCGATACTGTGTACTGACATGGCGAGATCGGTATCAAGGGACTCTTTGCGGTTTGCGGTCACGGTAATTCGTTCTAAATCGTTCAATTCAACTTTTGTCGCACGTGTTTCAGCTGCTAAAGAGGTACCGCATTGGCTAATGAACAGTGTAAAAATTGATATTTTTGTTGTGGTTTTCATAACTTCTTTTTATTTTATAACCAAAGATATTTAAAGTTATAGTAATGAAATTTAAGGGGTTTGTAGTGTGACTAAATGTCGCAGTTTACGTTTTAGTAACAAGTTTTTTTGATATGAATCAAGAGTCAAAGAGATAAAAATTAATAGTCAATGAAAGGCCTTCCCCATAAGCTATATTCACTTATCGGTAAGCGCCAATGTTTATCATTATTTCAGTGTTAGCAGGTTAAAAGCTGTATGTCACTTCAGCCCAACCACTTGTACCTTCAGCAGGTAAACGATCCCTCAGTGTAATTTCACTGCCTTTCACTCGGTTATAGCCACCTAAATGATTTTGGTATTCTTTATCCAGCAGGTTATCAATACAAAACGAAGGGTTAATTCATTATTAACGTAATACTGCGCATCTATATTGACGACACCATAACCTGCACTTACTTTTTACAGATTTGTTAATGAAACATTTTTTATGCCGACGCGATAACTAAAGCTGCGTTTGCTGACCAATTTTCAGTAAAATAACTGGCACTTAACTGGCCATTTAATGGCGCAATACGAGACAAGTTGTCGTTAATATCACGACGCTCAGCGCGAACATAACTGACTACTGCTGATAGCTGAATGTGATTATTGACACAGTAATGACCGTTTACATCTGAGCCATCATTTTTTCTGACATATCTAGTGGTGTACCTTGAATGTAGTTATCAATGTTTTGATAAAAAAGATGAGGCGCAATCATCACTTTTTTTGGGGGGGTAAGTGAAACCAATATCCGCTTGATAAGCCATTTCACTTTTAAGATTTATATCACCAATATAAGTGTTACCGTCAGCTAAGCCAACCGTTGACTCCATAGGTGTTAAAAGATAAAGCTCTTGATATGATGGCGCACAGTTTTTAAACATCCCCCCATATGCAGTGATAATTCTTTTTCCATACTTAACGCGATATCGAGATGAGTGTCAGCTACACTTCGGTCGCTATGATTAAAGTTATCACGTAAGTTTTTGGCTAAATCAGCCATACTAGGCATCGTTGAACTCATACCAGAATTGATTGCATTCATAGTGCTCGAAATAGACATCATCATGGCCATTGATGTTGCTACTTATCCAGCATCAGATTCTGCTCTTTTTAAGCGTGCCCTAACTGAATTTTAGTATCACTATAGGTTTCTGCCACGGGGCAAATAGTCCAAAGCGGTTATCTTTAACATCATTAAAGTTAACCACTGCAAACATTGCGTTGTTTGGATTCGTGATCACAGAGTCGTGTTCAGCTAAATATTCACCTAAACCGAATGATAAATCACCAGAAGAAAACGCTTTACCAATCGTAAATTTAAAATTAGTCGTCATGCCTGTAGGGGTATTGCGACGATATTTTTCAGGGTTACTGTTAAGTCGCATGTCAAAATCAGTTATGCCATAATCCGCACCGGTATAATCTAATAACCAGTCTGCTTAACAGTCTGCGGGCATAAAAGTACCGCCTAAACTTGCTCTATGACTATAAATATATTCAATATCCATCGGTAATGCTGGCGTACCTAAGTCGTGTGTGTCGGTATAATGGTAACTAAAACCGGTTTCACTCGCAGCGCCAACATAACCCAAATCAGCACCCAACTGACGTTTAGCATAAACTGTTGGTAATATTTTTTACCATCACCACTTTCAATGCTGTTACCTTCCTGCAAATTGGCGTAAAAAAAACTACCTAAATTACCTTTAGCAATATTAATGACTGAGGATAACGTTTGTGCTTCGTTGTTACTTCTTGCTCAAACTTGTAAATCCCCATCTACAGTTAATTTGTCACTATTATGTGATTCTTCTGTACGAATTTTGACATTAATAGCACCGCCAATAGTGTTAATACCTGCAAAAACAGGGGCAATACTCAAATATACGGTCATTGGCTCGACAATAAGTGGCGTCGAATAACTGAGTGGCGTATCCATAGCGTTCCGCCCTACGCCAATAACGGCTTGACCATCAAGGGTAGTGGAAATGCGATCACCGTATAATCCACGATATTATGTAATACCTGTTACAGGTCTATTTCTATTAACATTTGCACCGGGCACCGACATTAGCCAACGAACTAAGTCTGGCTCAGTCATTTTACCTTGTGCATCGCTTTCATTATTTTCAACACCAAGATGGTGGCGCTGGTTAGTAATGGTGATCACTTCTATATCATCTATAATGCCTTCACTCACATTTGGAGCAACCATATTATTAGTAAAAACATTGACTGAACAAAGGCTACTAGCAAGAAGAACAGAACTTACCGCAAAAAATAATTTTATTGAAAACGTCATAGGTATTTCACTTGTTTCTATTTAAATATAGAAAATGGATATAACGTTATTCTGCTAGCTAGAGCTTTTAAAAACTAATTTAAACAATGGGGTGCTACGTGTTATAGCAATAAAAGCCAATTATTTTATCTAAATCAAACGAACCGCTAATAAATTTTAAAAAATAAATATAAATAACTGTAAATAAAGAAATAAGTGGCTATTTTTTTGTATCTGCAGTTTTAGCTGCATTTATTTTTTCTAACGTTTTCATAATGTCTCGCCAAGTTAATATCCCTACTGGCATATTATTATTATTATTATCGACAATAGGAATACAAGACGTTTGAGTATGATTAAAAATATCTATCGCATCAAAAACATTAGCGTCAGCTGTTAGCGTGATTAGCTTTCTGTTCTGAATTTGATGGGCTTTTTTGTTTAAGGTCGCTAAATCTCTGGCTAGCTCTCCAGCAGTACCAATATAGGGGCTAAGCGCCTTTAATAGATCTCTGTCCGAAATAATCCCTGATAATTTTTCATTATCAATAACCAGTAAATGATGAAAATTAGCATATTCAAAAATATTTTTTATCGTCAGTAAATTATCGTCCAAAGAAACACTAACAAAGGCTTTAGTCATAATGCTTGCTATTTTCATTCCCCTCTCCCTCTCATCAATTTATTATTAATTATAGAATACATTTCGAAACAACAAAGAGAATTTACTTTATTTAGGGATAATAGATGACAATTCCTCTAACAGTGGCACAATGAGATAAGACTAAAAATAAGGAATATAAATGAAGGGTTTAACTACCTTAATTTTATTGTGTGTTAGCACGATAAGTTATGCCACAGAACAAGCAGAAGAAATATTCAAGCAACTTGCTCCGTCACTTTATCAAATACGACTCATCGATATTGCCAGTGGTGAAAAGTCATCTATAGGTTCGGGTTTCCAAATCAGCAGCGATGGTTTAATAGCAACGAACTATCATGTCATTTCTGGCTATGCACGCCATCCAAATAAATACACCATTGAAATTTTGGATCACCAAGGTAAAAAAGCTCCACTTACCTTACAGAGTGTTGACGTTATTAATGATTTAGCCTTAGTCAAAAGAGTCGCTAATAGCGAAATGCCTTTTTTTGAAATTGCGCAAAGTGTTCCCCACAAAGGTGAAGAACTTTATTCTTTAGGAAATCCACACGACCTAGGCATGATAGTAGTACCTGGCACCTATAACGGGTTGAAAAAAGAATCATTCAATGACCGAATCCATTTTACTGGCTCAGTAAACTCAGGTATGAGTGGCGGACCTGTTGTTAACAAACGTTCTGAAGTTGTGGGAATAAATGTTGCCACGTCAGGTAATCAAATCGGATTTTTAGTGCCACAGGATAAATTGCTTAACTTGTATGAGCGCTATAAAGTATCTGAACCTGAAAATATTAAAGCACAAATGGCGCAACAACTTGCTGATAATCAAGATAAATTAATAACAACATTGCTTAATAGCGAATGGCAAATGCGACCTTTAGGCGAAGGGTTAATACCGGTAGTGAATATTCCTTTTATTCGTTGCTGGGGGGAATCAAATGCAGATAAAGCAGATGCCATTGTTTTAGCGGTTGTGGCCAATTGCTCTTTAGATGAAAATACTTATATTTCAAATGATTTTTTCACTGGCTCAATTGAAATGGAATATCGGTATATGCAAGCAAAAGAGCTTAGCGACACCAAATTTTATCAAATTTTTGAACGCCAACTCAACCAAGTTATGCCGGGTAATAAAGCAGGAAAAGAAGATGTGTCTGAGTTTAAATGTCAGCACGATATTGTTACGCCATCAAACCAGGCAATTACCAACAAATCTGTTTTTTGTACACGCGCTTATAAAGACTTCCCCAAATTATTTGATGTTTTATACATAGCGATTTCTGTTGATAAGGGTGATAAAGCGCTATTAAGCCACTTTACCATTGCAGGTGTTAGCCAAAACAGTGCGCTTAACTTCACAGAGAAATTTATGGAGTCTATCTCATGGAAATAATCATTGAAGAAATCACCCGCGCCCATAAGTTAATTGCTCGCCATAAGTTCATGCAAAGTAACGTTAATATTGGTCGTGGTTATAATAATGATATTATTATGGCAGACCCACATATTTGTGCCCAACACCTTAACCTAAGCTTCAATGGCGAGCATTGGGTCTTAAATGACAAAGGCTCTGTTAATGGTAGCTTCTATGAAGATGGATTTTCAAAAACAAAATCAGCGATTAATGAGCATATCGTTCATTCTGGGCAGGTGTTTGTTATTGGCAAGAGCTTAGTACGAATTGTTTTCCCTGAACATCCTGTGCCTGAGAGCGTCAGTTTCAGTCCTTTTGAAAGCCTTTTAACACTGACAAGGCACCCTATTGTTTTAACGTTAAGTATTATGTTATTTGCCAGCGTCACCGGTTGGTTATTTAATCTTCATAACCCCGTGGAAGTTAATTTCACCCAACTATTAGTTCCTGCCATTGGCATGACGTTACTCTTTTCGCTTTGGCCTGCCGGTGTTGCTTTGGTTTCACATTTAACAAAACACGATGCTCGATTTTGGGGACAGTTAAGTATCTGTTTTGTCTTTTACAATTTAATGTGGTTAAGTGATTTTATTGAAAATATAGTAAGCTTTAATGCTTCATCTCAGTCAATGCTTGGTGTGACTGCTGCCTTATTACCAATCGTATTAGCTTTTTGTTTATTCTGGTTAAATTGCCATATTGGTTTTCACATGAGTAACCAACGCAGAACAGTAATCGCGAGTTGCATGACCTTCTTATTATTTGGCGGTAGCTTTTTAATTAAATTAAGCAAAAAACCTGAATTTAGTATTCAACCAGCCTTTAATAGCACTTTACTGGCGCCAAGTTATTTGTTTACTGGCAGTATTAATGTGCAAGGGTTTATTGAAAACAGCAAAGCATTATTTAATGATGCGCAAGAAGCTGCAAAAAAAGAAAAACAATAATAACTAAATTGCACAAATTAAAAAGGCTAACGAGTAATCGATAGCCTTTTATGTCATAGCATTCTAACTGATTATAGATTATGGGCGAGGGATAAAGCCTACTGCCTCATAAACTTTTGCTAGTATTCCACTCGCTCGAGCAGACGCTTTTTCAGCCCCTGCTTTCATAACAGAATCTAAATAAGCTTGGTTATGTCGAATTTCCTGATACCTTTGCTGAATCGGTTCTAATAAGGCAACCACTGCATTAGCAACATCCCCTTTTAAATGCCCATACATTTTATCTTCATATTGTGGTACTAACTGCTCAACAGTTTCACCGGTACAACAAGACAATAAAGACAATAAATTTGATACTCCGGGTTTTTCTTCAATATTAAAATAGATGTTAGCTTCTTCGTCGGAATCAGTCATGGCACGCTTAATTTTTTTACTGATTTTTTTCGGATCTTCTAATAAGCCAATAAAGTTACCTGGATTAGCATCAGACTTTGACATTTTTTTGGTTGGTTCAAGTAAGCTCATTACCCGTGCGCCAAATTCAGGAATATAGGGAGCTGGAACAGTAAAGGTGTCACCATGAAGATTATTGAAGCGCGTAGCAATATCTCGTGCTAATTCTAAATGCTGCTTTTGGTCTTCACCTACAGGTACACGGTCAGCATTATAAAGTAGAATGTCTGCAGCCATTAATACCGGATAAGTAAATAAGCCAGAATTCATATTTGCTTCAGACTTTTGAGACTTATCTTTGTATTGCGTCATTCGATTCAACTCGCCCATTTGTGTGTAACAATTTAACACCCAGCTCAGCTGAGCATGTTCAGGGACATGCGATTGAATAAATATGGTACTTTTTTCAGGGTCAACACCACATGCTAAATATAATGCTAGGCCGTCAAGTGTCGCTTTTCTCAGGTCTTCCGGGTTTGGGCGAACAGTAATAGCGTGTTGATCTACCAGCATGTAATAGCATTCATGACTATCTTGCATACTCACCCATTGTTTTAACGCACCTAAATAATTACCAATGGTTAAATCACCTGATGGCTGACAGCCGCTTAATACGATAGGTTTACTCATAGTTTCTCTTTATTTAATTAATTTGTTTATAAATCTATTGGCTAACTTTCGTTAATTCAGTGCGCATTTCGTCAATGGCAACTTTGTAGTCTGGTTTTGAAAAAATGGCGGAACCTGCAACGAACATATCAGCACCAGCTGCTGCTATTTCTGCAATGTTATCAGCATTAACACCACCATCAACTTGCAAGCGAATATCACGACCACTAGCAACTATTCGCTCTTTTACTAATCTTAATTTATCTAACGTGGTAGGAATAAATGATTGCCCACCGAAGCCGGGGTTAACTGACATCAATAAGATAACATCAAGCTTATCCATAACGAAGTCTAAGCAATGCAATGGTGTTGCTGGGTTTAATACCAGCCCAGCCTTACAACCGTGGTCTTTAATCAATTGCAAAGTACGATCAATATGATCACTCCCTTCCGGATGAAAGGTAATAATATCAGCCCCTGCTTTAGCAAAACCTGGAATTAAACTATCAACAGGCTTCACCATTAAATGCACATCAATGGGTGCAGTAATACCGTAATCGCGTAGTGACTGACAAATCATTGGGCCAAACGTTAAGTTGGGTACAAAATGATTATCCATTACATCGAAGTGCACAACATCAGCACCGGCAGTTAGGACCTTAGCAACATCATCACCTAAACGTGCGAAATCAGCAGACAAAATAGAAGGAGCAATTAAAAATGAAGACATAGATAAACCTTTTTAGAATATTGCGCGCTATTATAACAATGACCTAAGGGAAAACTCTATAGATTCATTCATCCCTGCACCATTTAACTTAATGATAATGATAAATGTTAATAATAAATATTACTGATTATCATCGAACGAACAATTCTTTTTACTCTACTGTTAGTTTTTTAATATCATTGTTTCTATAAAAGGACTGAAAGAGTGACTAAAATTTTTAAATCATTTACTTAAAAATTTGATTCTATTTCATGCTCTGTTTATGAGCGTTAGCTTTTTAATTGCACCAAAAAAGCTCATTTCTTATAATAATTAAATAGTAACCTTAACTCCCGCTCACTTAATCAATTGAAATTATTAAATAAAAATTTATTACTCTTAGTTGGTCGTACAGGCATCTACCTTGCAGTGTCTTGTGTAGTAATAGAATAGTAAATAAAAAATCCATTATATAAAGAGACTCTCATGAAAAAAACACTATTATCAATATCGTTAACATCTTTACTTGCCGCCACTTCATTGTTGTCGACACAAGCTACGGCCGTCGAAGGTTTATCTGCTAATGTTGGCGCTACCAGTAACTATATATGGCGTGGTGTAAGCCAAACAGATAACGCTGCGGCGATTTCTGGAGGTATTGATTACGCAGACGATTCTGGTTTTTATGCTGGAACGTGGGCTTCAAACATTGATTTTGGTGATGATGCGAGTGCTGAATTAGATTTTTACTTAGGTTTTAGCGGTCAACTCAATGAAGTAGTCAGTTACGATGTAGGTTATATCTATTATGCCTACCCTGACTCAGCACAAACTGACCCTGCAAATGAGTATGATTTTGGTGAAATATATGGTGCTTTGTCTTATTCATATTTTTCACTTTCGGCCAGCTACGGTATTAATAATGATGACGGCGCAGCATTTGCTGATGCCAGTTTATATGTTTCTGCTGATGCTGAATTTGAAGTCGCTGATGGCTTAACATTAGCGTTCCATATTGGTGATTATTCTTATGATGACGCAATGGTTGCAGAAGACTATAACGATTTCAGTGTCAGTCTAAGTAAAGACGGTTTTACCTTTGCTGTATCTGATACGGATATGGATAACGATGACATGAAATTTGTCATTTCTTATGCTGTTGATATCGACTTATAACAATACCAAAGCCAGTAATATCGATTACTGGCTACACTTCCTTTTAAAGACAGTGCAAAAAAATTCCCATCGTAGTAGAATAAAATGTGTGTTGATTTAAAAATAAACGACAGCATAGCTAAAAGACTTAAAACATTATAATAAGGTATTTTTAGCTAGGTAAAAAGTCGATTTTCATCACAATAACTATTTGCATCCATTAGTGAAATTATAAATTTACACCTAATTAAATTAAATTTTAAGGATTTTACATGCAAATAATTATTTTTGATAATGCTGAACAAGTTGCAGAAAATGCAGCCCATTGGGTTAGCGAATTAATCACGAAAAAAGCAAAACCTGTTCTAGGTCTTGCTACCGGTAGTACTCCAATTAGCCTCTACAAACAATTAGTAAACAAACATAATAATGATGGACTGAGTTTTAGTAATGTATCCTCATTTAACCTTGATGAATACCACAATATTAATGCTGATAATTTACAAAGTTACCGTAGTTTTATGAAACAACATTTATTTGATCATGTAGATATAGATCAATCTAATACCTATCTACCTACCTGTACTAATGAACAAAACCCTCGTGTGCAAGGGGTTAGTTACGAAGATAAAATTAAATCATTAGGGGGTATAGATTTACAAATTTTAGGTATTGGTGCGAATGGCCATATTGGTTTCAACGAACCTACTTCAAGCTTGTCATCTCGTACCCGTATAAAAACGTTAACTCAGCAAACGCTAACTGATAACAGTCGATTGTTTAAAGTAGGTGAAGAACAACCTTCAATGGCAATGACCATGGGTATTGCCACGATTATGGATGCACGCTATGTATTATTAATGGCTACTGGAAAAAATAAAGCCAAGGCGGTGAACACAATGATCACTGGCCCAGTATCAGCGATGTGTCCAGCATCAGCATTACAAATGCATGAGAATGCAATTATCTTGTTAGATAAAGCCGCAGCAAGTCGGCTAAAAGATCATGAGTATTATATTTGGGCTAACAAACAGCATCATAAAATAAACGAAGCTTATGGTTTTTATCATAAATATTAACGCGATAAAGCTCAACAAAAGGCGCTAATATTTAATAGCGCCTTTTTAAGTTAGAGCATCAACGTATCTTTTGAAGTTTTTTTCGCTGTACATTTTCATATCCACTATCGATATTAATTGTTCTAAGTTATTTGATTGTTCAGGAAAGAATGCTAAACCAAATAAAAATGCTAACGATAATTAATGTTCTCCAACATGATAAATCTTTTATTGTAGTGCATAAAACCCCTCATGAATGTTTTGTGAAGCGATTTCCAATGTTTGAATTGTTTATCCTTGGACCAATAACAACAAAAATCCATCACCTCCCTATCGACATCAGAAATCAGAAATCAGAAATCAGAAATCATCAGAACGTAGCGTATTTTTTAAGTTAATAGCAAAAGCTTTTAAAAGTTCATCACCAACATTATGACCATACAGATCATTAATTCGCTTAAAGTCGATATTACTAAGGTATAACAATCGTTTCGCGTAATGTTGCTGAAAGCTTCATCATAATCAACGATCAATCTAATCGTTAGATACAACCGATAAATTAGACGTTAATTGGGAAAAACATTTTAAATAAAGTATCAGTAAAAACCAGAGACAAGTATAAAGAGAAACATTTAAGATTGTTTTGGTACGTAAAATAAGCGATTATGATGTTACCATCCGACAAGAATATCTTATGATGCCAACAGAAAATTTATCTAAAAAATCAAATTCTTCAGATAATAACAGTGCTTTTAAAACGACCGCTAAAAGTGTTGGCGCCGCTTTTTTTGGTGTACAAAGTGATAATAATAGAGAGCGAGATTTTAGCGAAGGCAAACTCAGCCATTTTATTATCGCTGGTGTTATAGGTGTTGCTCTTCTTATCGGCGCTTTGATTGCCGTTGTTTCTTTAGTTCTCCCCTAGTGTAAGTTACTTATAGAGAACGAGTAACTCTGCAACTTTATTACGTTTAGTCGCTTTTTGACTGATAGTACGTGATACTTGTATCGTTTTTTGCTTATTCGCGTGTTCATAAATCTTGCGCGTCCAAATAGTGTCATGATTACTGATCAACACTGATATTTTATGTTGCTCAGTGACCTCTTCTGCAATATTCGCTAAGTCGGCTTGTTCATCCAAGCCAAAGCCATTGCCGACATAGCTAGTAAAACTCGCTGTTTTACTTAAAGGCACATAAGGAGGATCACAATAAATTACATCACCCGTTTTTACCCGTGCAAATGTTTCACGGTATCCTTCACAAACAAATGTAGCTTTTTTTGCTTTTTCAGCAAAAAATAGCATCTCATTCTCAGGAAAGTATGGTCGTTTATATTTACCAAAAGGGACGTTATAACCACCTGACTTATTATAACGGCACAAACCATTATAACCATGGCGGTTCATATAAAGAAAAACAAGCGATCGGAAATAGCTATCAGTACTCGCATTAAACTCTGCGCGTAACCGATAATATACATCAGCTTGATTATACTCAGGTGTAAAATATACAGCCGCATCTTTGATAAAATTTTGCGGGTTTTCTTTGATAATGTTGTAGAGGTTGATTAAGTCTTGGTTTATATCATTCAACAAGTAATGTTCAAATTTACTGTTTAAAAATACTGAACCAGCACCTACAAAAGGTTCGATTAAGCGCTCACCTTTAGGTAGCATTTTATTAATCACATCGCTGAGACCATATTTTCCGCCAGCCCACTTTAAAAATGCTCGATGCTTTTTGATCATTTAACCCATTTGCCTTACAACTCATTATTTAAGTATGACGCTTAAATAGACGTTTAAAAAAGAAAACGGATTGTATCCTGATTAGCTTATTATTGGGAGCGTTGATAAGCATTGATTTCATTATTAATTGCTTCAACCGACTTTACCCAAGGTTGATGCACCTGAATGCTACTTGGCAGTAATGTAACAGCTTTTTCAGCCGTTAAACGAGTTTTAAAAACCTCTGAGGTGATCATTAGCATAGTTTGTTGATTAAAGAGCCTATAGTAGCTCTTAATGTTTATATCTTTAAAGTCAGGTATAAATTCTTGATAGACGGGGAGACGCGTAAATCCAGCAATTTGAATAACAAATCCAGTCTGTTCACTCTTATAATAGTTGGCTTTAGCACCCACACTTTCAATTAAGCCAATATTACTTTTAGGTATTTTACTCTGCACATCGCCTGATACAGCGGCGACTAATGTTAATATTGGTGCTATTTTTTTTTGTTTTTTATCCAAAAAAGACTCAAAGCGTTTGGTTTTATTGACTAATTTTGGTGCTATTAACTCAGTCGCGGTACTTTCAGGGTTCATAATCGCTTTAACAATATCTGTAGGCTTGGCGGGGACGTTTGTTCTTTGTTTTACTGTTTGTTCATTTGCAGTTAAAGAGATAAAAATGTCTTCAACTTCTGCCGATGTGCTCAGGTTTTTCTTACTGTAAGCTGAAATAATACTGGTGGAATTTGACGTCACCTCTTGTAACTTAAGCTTTGTATTTACACTAAAAACATCTTGTTGAAACAACCAATAACCTGTGAACGCTAAACAAATGACAAACCCTATAAAAGCCATGGTCCACTTTGTGAATCGATTGAATTTAAAAAAGGATGAGTTACCTTTAAATGCTTTTGAACTCAACGTTAATAATTGTCCTGTTTGACCCGATAATACCGATATTTTTTTATGAAATAATGATTTATTTTTCGCAAGTGTCAACCCTGCTTGGGGTGTGCCTAGCATAAGAACGCTAATGGCATAATTGGCTTTTTTAGCAATGTCTGTTAATTGACATAATTCATGCAAAATCTGTACTGATAAAAACTGAGCGTGCTCTATCACAATATCAATCGTTTGTTTTTCTTGCTTCGCTAAATTGATCACGCTAACAGCCAATGACTGTTCGGGATCAAATAAAGTATCAACGAAGAGTTGTTCAACAATACGACAACGAATTTGTATATCGTTTAATTTAGGTGAAATAGCAATAAAAGCTGCATTATGATCATTACCCAAAGAGCCAAGAAACTGACTCGCTACTTGAGAATAAACATTAGCGTCTTGGTCGACAACCAATACAGCATGCTTTGAAAAGCGTAAAATATAGTCAACACGCGCATTGGCGCTAATCGTGGTAACACTTTGGGGAGCATTATATTCTATGGCATGTGCTTGTGCTTGTGCAGACATGGTTCACCTGTTCTGTATTAAAAATTACAGAATTTGCTGAAGCATGTCCTCACTAATATCATCGCGCATTTCTGATTGACCAATAGCGGTGGGTACAATTAAGCGTAATACACCTGCTAAATTCTTTTTATCACGACGCATGTGACAAATGAATTCTTCAAACCCCATATTTTCAGGAGCTTTTAGTGGTAAATCAAACGCGGCAATTAATGTTTCAATGCGACGAAGATCTGACGCTTCAAGCAAATTCATTGCTACTGATAACTTAGAGGCAAGTACCATGCCAGTAGCAACAGCTTCGCCATGAAGCCAGTTCCCGTAGCCCTGGTCAGCTTCTATAGCATGGCCAAATGTATGACCTAGATTTAATAATGCACGAATACCTGCTTCAGTTTCGTCAGCCGCAACAATGTCAGCTTTACATTGACAACAGGTTTTAATCATTTCAATTAGGGTGTTTTTATCCCCTGATTTTATTTTTTTAATGTTTTTTTCTAACCAAGTGAAGAAATCACTATCACCTAGAATACCGTACTTAATGACCTCAGCCATGCCCGCATTAAATTCGCGAATAGGCAGTGTAACTAAACTATCAATATCAATAAGTACGGCTTTCGGCTGATAAAAAGCGCCGATCATATTTTTACCTAAGGGATGATTGACCGCCGTTTTACCACCGACAGAAGAATCGACTTGTGAAAGTAATGTTGTAGGTACTTGAATAAAATTAATACCTCGTTGATAACATGCTGCAGCAAAGCCAGTAATATCACCAATCACACCACCACCTAACGCGATTAAAGTAGAATCTCGACCGTGACCATTGGCAAGTAAATGCGACATAATCACATCAAAATTTGCTAATGATTTTTGGGCTTCACCATCTGGCAGTATAATTTCATCAACTTGAAAATCCGCTAGCTTTGCTTTTAAAGTAGCAAGATATAACGGTTTAACAATATTATTAGAAACGATACATATCCGTTTTCCACGGATGTGTTGAGTTAGCAGACTATTATTATTTAATAGTCCGCTGTCAATATAGATGGGATAACTGCGTGTGCCGAGTTCAACCTTTAGCGTTGTCATTTTGGGATCTTTTTTTTGAGTGCTTACTCGCTTTTAGAAATCTAAGCGCTCAACAATTTTATGGGCAACAACTTTAGCACTTTGATCATCAGTCTTTACAATAACGTCAGCAATTTCTTCGTATAAAGGATTGCGTTCTACTGCAAGATTTTCAAGTACGGTGCGTGGCTCTTCTGAGGTTTGCAATAATGGACGTTTACGATCACGCTGTGTACGTGCCACTTGCTTGTCTATGGTTGTTTCTAAATAAACAACTATGCCTCTTGCTGATAGACGATTACGTACTTGTGTGCTTATTACTGAACCACCGCCTGTAGCTAAAACAATACCTTGCTTCTCGCTGAGGTCTTCAATCACACCTTCTTCTCTTTTACGAAAGCCTTCTTCGCCTTCAAGATCAAAAACCCATGCGATATCTGCACCTGTTCGGCGCTCTATTTCCTGATCAGAATCAAAAAATTCAAGATGTAGCCTGTCAGCTAATTCTCTACCAATTGTACTTTTACCAGCGCCCATAGGCCCGATAAGGAAAATATTACGTTTTTCTGCCATTAGATTAACTTCAGCTCGTATAAATAATTACGTTTACAAATATGAGGGAACCCCCTCCGAAAATTTTGAGGCCGTAATTATCGCAATTGTTCGGTGTAAATTGCAAGTTAACTAAGACGAAAATAAAATGAAATTACTCAGTAACTCACAAACTTGTTTAAAAACGCTCAGTTACGATGCGCGGTGTCACAAAAATTAATAGTTCTTTTTTCTCATTAAAGTTGTTGCTATTTCTAAATAACCAACCGAAATAGGGAATATCGCCTAAAACAGGTACTTTTGATACGGTACTGATAATTGCTTGTTGATAAATACCACCGAGTACAATTGTTTCACCATTGTTTACTAACACCTGTGTACCGATTCTTTGCGTGTCAATTGCAGGTGCTTGACCATTTTGAACATCAGATACCGTATCTTGAGTAACAACTAAATCAAGGATGATACGATCGTCTGGTGTAATATGTGGTGTAACAGTTAAACTAAGCACGGCTTTTTTAAACTGTGTTGACGTTGCACCACTTGAAGATGCCTCTTGATAAGGGATCTCAACACCCTGCTCAATGTAGGCCTGTTTTTGATTAGCCGTAGTAATTCGTGGACTCGCAATGATTTCACCTTTATTTTCTTTCTCCATTGCACTTAGCTCAAGATCTAGAATAGAGCCATCTGCTAATCGAGCCACTTGAAAAGCAATACTTCCCGCAGGATTGGCTACCGGTAAGTTAACATTTAATCGGTCAGCTAAATTAGGTACCAAGCCACTTGCTGCAGAACTAGCTCCCTCTAACGAGCCAGAACCGGCATATTCGCCGTCAGTATCAGTCACCCCCCAACGTATACCTAACTCTTCATTAATACTGTCTTTAACAGTTACCATACGCGCTTCTATAATAACTTGGCGTACAGGGATATCTAAAACATTTACCATTCGCTTAATATCTTCAATACTTTTAGCTGTATCACGTATTAATAAGGTATTCGTTCGTTCATCAACACTGACACTCCCACGCGTTGATAAAATACTGTTTTCATCATTTTTAATGAGGTTAGCAAAGTCAGTTGCTTTGGCATAATTTACTTGTACATATTCTGAATATAACGGCGCAAGCTCAGCAACTTGTTGTTTTGCTTGTAAGTCACGAGCTTCACGAGCTGAAAGTTCATCACTGGGGGCAACCATTAATATATTGCCTTCCATGCGCTTATCTAAGCCTTTCACTTTTAATATAATATCAAGGGCTTGATCCCATGGAACACCATCTAAACGCAAGGTCACATTACCAGAAACACTGTCGCTAGTGACTAAATTAAAGCCGTTATAATCAGCTATTATTTGTAAAACGGTTCTAACTGAAATATCTTGAAAATTCAAAGAAATAGCTCGTCCACTAAAGTCAGCATCTTCTTCTAAATAGCCAGGCGCCTTATCATTCTTAACAACAACCAATGAAAAAACGTTATTAAGCTGTTGATGTTTAAAGGTAAAGTCACTATTGATATCTACAATCAGTTTTGCATTGCGCCCTTTTTTAAACGTTTCAATGCCCGTGACTAAGGTACCGAAGTCAATAACATCTAATTTATAAATTAAGTCGTCGATAATTTGTGTATTATGAAATTCGATGTACAATTTGCCAAGTTTATCAGTGACATCAACGGCAACCATACTATCATCAAGGTAAACAAGTATTTGTGCTTCGTCATTATCACCCTTACGAAAGTCTATCGAATCAATGTTATTAATGAAGTTATGGCCTAATGGGTTTACCTGAGTAACCGGAGAATCACCAATAGCTTTATTCAGAATTAACGAAAATAAATTTCCATTTTGTTGAATATCGAAAACAGAAAGTTGATCTAAATGCACGGTTGCAACAACTTTGCCAGCGAGTCTTTGAACACTAATATGGCTAACACCCGCATGTTCAACAGAGGTTTTTAGTAAGTTTTTATTGAAATTATCAGCATCAAAAGTGATTTTAATTTGAGCAGGATTCATCACCGTTTTCATTTCAGGTGGGTTGACAATTTCTTTTGTCAATTCAAACTGCAATTGTATTTCGTCATTTTGTAAAGTGTTATATTTGATACCAATGAGATCACTAGACCATGCTGAAATAGCAAACGAATAAAGCATAATTACAGCGACAACACTTCGGGTTATCGCCAATGGAATTAAGTGGTGACTTTTCATTTTATTAAATAGCAACATTACTTCTCTTGCCCCTCTGTACCTGATTTGATCATTTTAATCGTCGTTTCTCGTTCTACCCAACAACCTGCGCCATCAGAAATTAACTCGATAACTTTAACATCAAATGGACTAACCGTCGTAATATGACCATTATTCAGTCCTAAGTAACTACCGACCGCGACTCTATGTAATGTTGCATCAGAAGCTTCTACAAGCGCCCAAATAACATCTTGTTCACCTAAAGTGCCTCGCATTGATAAATTACTCAGTGGATACTTTTCCAGGGGTTGCTTGCGTCGACGAGGATCCGGACTTAAACAGCCCGACATCTGTTGAATCTTCTGCTGAATAGCTTCAGCTTCTGGTTTATCAAATGGGCTTCTTAATGCTTGAGCTGAATAATCAAAGTGACCAAACGTTGATATGGCTGGCATTGCCTCAATGACATTTAGCGTCTTTGATTGCACTGTAGTGATATGAGTCCTTAAATCACTCGTATCATCAAAACAGCCACTCGCACCAATAAGAACCATTATAAGTAATGCTGATTTTTTCATTTTTCTTCAGCCTCTCTATAACGATAAGTTTTTGCCTGTAGTTTTAAACTCAGTAAACCATTGGCCATTTTATTTATATGTACGTCAAAATCATGCAAAGTAACAATGCGAGGTAACCCTGCTATTTTACTAACAAAATTACCAAACTCATGGTACGAACCCACCACTTCAATATCAATAGGAAGCTCAATATAAATTTCACGTGCTATCTCTGGCTGCCAATTGAGTTTCACAAACTTCAACCCACTTGTTGTCCCTACAAAAGTTATATCGTCAAGTAAACCTGGCGTTTCATGACTTTCAGGTAAACGCCTTAATTGATTGGCGAATAAGGCCTCTGCTTCTATCATTTGTTGTTCAAATAATTCTAGATTAGCAGCCACATGATATTTTATTTGATATTGGCGTTTTAGTGAGACTTCTTCTGCCACATAATTGTCAAGTGTGGTTATTTTACTATTTATTAATAGGAAATATCCTAGCGCCAAAACCACTAACGCTATAAAAATAGCCAAGGTTATCTTCGCGGCTTTTGGCCATTGCCCAATATTGTCGGCTTCTAAACCTTCAAATTGTTCAAAGAATTGAGTTAAATCTATGTTCATGATTTATCTCCGTCATTGACCGTTTTCCCGTCTTCTATGCTATTTAATAAACCTTTAATACGCACACGCATTTTAAAGTCACTAAGGAGTTTGTTGTTTGCTTCATTGGTGGTAATAGATTCTAGAATGGCATCAGTAAATAACAGCGAGCTTTCTATTTCTCGAATCATATTCGCTAAATGGTTATTTGACTCACTTTTTCCAATAATTTTAATGCTATTACCTTGTTTCTCTAAACGTGTTAAATAAACACCTGTTGGTACTATTTTTGCTATTTCATCAAGTACTTGTGTACCAACATTTCTGCTTCTCTGAAGCTGTTCCACCACTTCAGTTCTTTTTTGTAACTCTTTTTTCTTTTCTTTTAAATTTTTGATTTTTATAATACGTGCATCTAAAAGTTTAATTTCAGTTTTTAAAAACTGATTCCGTGAGTTTTGACCATCTACACGCATTTGATAAAATTGGCTAACCGCGAAGACTAACGCGAAAGCGACAACGGCAACAACCGTCAATAATGTGAAATATTCACGTTGTTTAGCTTTCTCGGCTTCTTCACGCCATGGGAGTAAATTTATAAATGCCATGGCACAAAGCTCCTCAATGCTAAACCTGCTGCCACCATGTATTGAGCAGCGGTTTTATCGAGCATTTCTTGATCAATACTTTTTATAACAGACATCGATTTAAATGGGTTGGCGATAAAGGTATGAATGCCTAGCTCTTCAGTTAGCAGTGCTTCGAGACCTTCTACATTAGCACTGCCACCAGAAACAATAAGATAATCTATTTTATTTTTACCACTGGAGGTTAAAAACATTTGAATTGCCCGACGAATTTGCTGAGTAAAAATGGTATGAAAGGGCCCTAAAACTTCAAAGGTATAATTAGGTGGTAAGTCATTAGTTATTTTTGCGTGTTCCGCTTCTTCAAATGTTAGATTGTAATAAGAGACAATTGAACGGGTATATTGCTCGCCACCAAAGAGTTGATCACGGCTATAAATATGCGTTCCCGCATCCGTGACAGAAAAGAGTGTCATCACGGCTCCCACATCAACAATAGCAACAATTTTATCTTTTGCATCATCAGGCAATTGCGACAGACTAAGATCATAAGCCCGACTCACTGCATATGACTCTACATCAATCACTTTAGTTTGAAATCCTCCTAACTCTAAAGCAGCAACTCTCGCTTCTACTGACTCAGTACGTGCCGCACTTAATAAAACATTAACCTTGGAGGGATCGGCCTCATTAATATCAAGTTTTTCGAAGTCTAAGCTAACTTCATCTAAAGGGTAGGGAATTAAACTGTCCGCTTCAATTTCAATTTGACTGGCAAGTTCGTACTCAGACAAATTAACATCCATATAGATAACTTTAGTGATAACTGTTTGTCCAGAAACTGCCGCCGCAGCTAACTTCACTGAAGAGGTAATCTCTTTTCTTATTTTAGCGACAACTTTGCCAACAGCATCAATATCTTGGATTTCTCGGTCAATAATAGCCCCACGAGGCATAACTTCTGTTGCTAATGCTTCGAGAATATATCCATTATCACCTTGACCGAGCAAAACCGCTTTTATTGCATGAGAACCAATATCAATACCAAGTATCAAAGATGTATTTTTTTTTAAAAAATTACTGAGCATAACATCCTACTAATATGAATAAATTTACCAATAACAACACCAAATAAATAAATAAATTAAAATAATCTTAATTGTATTGCTATATATTAGGCACAAACTTGGGATAAATACATTTATTACATGCTTTTACAGGATATACTAGCGTTATTAATCGTTTTTTTGTCCAATATTGAGAGAATAATTTAGTGCATTTATTGAAACGTCTCATAAAAGTCGGGCTAATTTTTACATTATTAGCTTGTTTATCTTTAGTTGCTTTATATTTATCAATGCGCAGTGAATTGCCCAATGTGGAATCGCTAAAAGACATGCAATGGCAAACGCCTATGCAAATTTTTAGTGCAGATAATAAGCTAATCAATCAATTTGGCGAAAAAAAACGTATCCCACTAACGCTTAACGAATTTCCGCAGCAACTTATCAATGCTATTTTAGCCAGTGAAGACGACCGTTTTTACCTACATTTTGGTGTTGACCCCATTGGAATAGGGAGAGCAGTTTTAGGCAAGCTTATGGGGAAAAATAAAGGGGGAGCCAGTACCATTACGATGCAAGTTGCCCGAAACTTTTTCTTGTCACGTGAGGTGACTTACACGCGAAAAATTCGCGAAATATTTTTATCTTTTCATATTGAAAGCTTACTGACAAAAGATGAGATACTCGCCCTATATATGAACAAAATTCCACTGGGGCATCGCAGTTTTGGTTTTGGCGCAGCAGCACAAGTTTATTACGGTAAGGATGTTAAAGACCTTACCCTAGCGCAAATAGCTGTTCTTGCTGGCTTGCCTAAAGCGCCTTCTAACTTGAATCCCATAAGGTCTCCCAAGAATGCAAAGGCTAACCGTGGCATTGTTTTACAGCGTATGTATAGCGCAGGATATATCAACTTGGCTGAGTTATCAAAGGTAAACCAAGCGCCTATTACCGGTAAAAGACATAGTGCAAAAATCGAATTAAATGCACCTTACATTGCAGAAATGGCACATCAAGAGATGATAGATCTCTACGGTAAGGAACTCGCTTATACCGGTGGCTATAATGTTTACTTAACCGTGAATTCAACGTTACAAAATGCAGCAAAAAAAGCAGTGGTAGATAATCTACTTGCTTATGATCAACGCCATGGTTATCGAGGTGCAGTTCTTTCTTTACGATCCGACATGAGTGATAACGAAAAAAACATTGCTAATGCCAACCGAAACCTTATCAACTCGGCAGATCAGAACTATGAACTCAGCGATGATGAAGTTTTCCAAGCACTTAAAAAAGTAAAAAATTATCAAACATTAGTCCCAGCCGTGATTATTAGCGTTTCAGAACAGTCAGCAAAGATTAAGTTTTTGGGCGCTGAGAAAAATTCTCGTGTAACGTTGCAAGAGGGTGAAATTTTTTGGCAAGGTATGTCATGGGCACGCGAATTTATCAATGATGAAAAACAAGGAGCAGCACCTAAAATTGCCAGCGATATATTACATTATGCAGATATGGTATTTGTTATTAAAACGACACAAGGTTTTACATTAAGCCAGCTACCAGAAGTTAGCTCTGCTTTAATTTCTTTATCAACCGATAATGGCGCAATAAAAGCGGCTATTGGCGGATTTAGCTTTCAACAAAGCCAATTTAACCGAGTAACGCAAGCAAAACGCCAAGTAGGTTCTAATATCAAACCTTTTATTTATTCTGCTGCTTTAGACAATGGGTTTACGTTAGCAACATTGGTTAATGATGCTCCTATCAATCAATGGGATAAAAGTACAGGTGTTGTTTGGCGTCCAGAGAATTCGCCACCAATCTATAATGGTGATATTCGTGTTCGATTAGCGTTAGCACAATCTAAAAATGTTATTGCCGTGCGACTATTAAGAGCTGTTGGATTAGACAAAATAATTCCTCATCTAGCTGCTTTTGGTTTTGTACCCAATGAATTACCCCGTAACGAATCGTTAGCACTGGGCTCGGCATCTTTAACACCGCTAGAAGTGGCCACTGGATTCGCGACCTTTGCCAACGGTGGGTTTTTAATTAAACCTTATTTAATTGACAGAATTGAAGATTCTTTTGGCAAAGTGCTTTTCCAAGCGAATCCTGCTATTGCCTGTGAATATTGTCTAGTAGACAATACTAAACAAGGTATTGCTCCCACTTTGAAGGCTTTTGCCATATCACCCAAGAAAGAGCCACTCCCGCTTATCAAAGCGGCGCGAGTAATAAGCCCACAGAATGCGTTCTTGGTTACACAAGCATTAAATGCAGCAATTTGGGGTTCAGACTGGCGAATGAAACCCTATTGGCAAGGAACAGGCTATCGAGCCCAATCATTAAAGCGACATGATATTGCAGGAAAAACAGGTACAACCAATGAATCAAAAGATGCATGGTTTTCTGGCTTCAGCCGTCGGTTAGTTACAACATCTTGGGTTGGCTTTGACAATCCAGGAAGAAACTTAGGGAGAACTCGTTATAATAGTAATCTTGATAAAAATCAAGTTACTGGCGGAGAAGCAGGTGCAAAATCGGCACAACCAGCATGGATAAAGTTTATGGAAGTTGCCTTGGTTGATTACCCAGAAGAACCTTTTGTTCAACCCGTTGATATCGTCTCGGTACGCATTGATAAAAGTACGGGTAAACTTACTAATAAAACCGATAAATCTAGCTTTTTCGAATATTTTCAGTTTGGTACTGCACCAACCGAATCGGTAACACAAGACAACAGTAGTGAAATACTCGACGGCTCACATTCTCTTGATGAAAGCAGTAACAGTGACATTTTTTAATTTAACAACACATTACCTAGCAATATAGTTAATGTGTTGACTTAATTTATGTAATTATTGTGCATTAATTTTTTTATTTTGCTGTATAACTTTCATTTGCGAATATTTTCTTACGTAACAAAACATTTAATTGATCTTTTTATCTCTTTTATGAAAATAAATCCTACTTTATGTTAAGTAAATTAACTGCATAATATAAAAGCTATTATAGAACGATTAAATATCAACACTTCAACTAACCAATTGTAATAAAAGAACTAAATTCAACAAAAAATATTATAACATAAAATATTCATCCCTAAATATTTATTCACATTTATCTCCTCCCCCCTACTATAAATGAAAGTTATAATGAAAACTTTCACAACGAAAGAAATTTTACTTTCGTTTTGCCTAATAATCGCCTAAAATTGCGTTCTCAAACATGTTTAATAAATAAATGTTCACCATCATACTTTTAGGAGAGTATTCGCTATGGCTTCTTTAGAAAGCTCAATTGATTTATCTGTATATGGCATCAATGATGTTGCCGAGGTTGTTTACAATCCTTCTTACGAGTTACTCTTTGCTGAAGAAACAAAGTCTGATCTTACAGGTTTTGATAAAGGCGTAGAAACCGAGCTTGGCGCGGTTAATGTCGATACCGGTATTTTTACTGGTCGTTCACCTAAAGATAAGTACATTGTTCGCGATGATACAAGTCGTGATACTGTTTGGTGGTCTGATCAAGGTAAGAATGATAACAAACCAATGACGCAAGAAACTTGGGATCATTTAAAGACTTTAGTGACAACTCAGCTTTCTAAGCAACGCTTATTTGTTGTTGATACCTACTGTGGTGCAAATGCCGATACCCGTTTAAAAGTTCGCTTTATCACTCAGGTTGCGTGGCAAGCTCACTTTGTTAAAAACATGTTTATTCGCCCTTCGGATGAAGAGTTGAAAGATTACGAACCAGACTTCATCGTAATGAATGGCGCTAAAACAACGAATGATAAGTGGCAAGAACAAGGGCTTAACTCTGAGAACTTTGTTGCCTTTAACCTAACTGAAAAAATTCAATTAATCGGCGGTACTTGGTACGGCGGAGAAATGAAAAAAGGTATGTTCTCAATGATGAACTACCTACTCCCTTTAAAAGGCATAGCTTCAATGCATTGTAGTGCTAACGTTGGCGAAGATGGCGATGTTGCGGTATTTTTTGGCTTGTCAGGCACAGGTAAAACTACACTGTCTACTGACCCTAAACGTCAGCTTATTGGCGATGACGAACATGGTTGGGATGATAATGGTGTTTTCAACTTTGAAGGTGGTTGTTATGCTAAAACAATCAATTTAAGTAAAGAAAATGAACCTGATATATACAATGCTATCCGTCGTAATGCACTATTAGAAAATGTTACTGTTGATTCAAATGGTAAAATTGATTTCGACGATAACTCTAAAACTGAAAACACGCGTGTTTCATACCCCATTGATCACATAGAGAATATTGTTAAACCAATTTCTCGTGCGGGCCATGCGAAAAAAGTTATTTTCTTAACTGCCGACGCTTTTGGTGTTTTACCACCTGTTTCAAAATTAACGCCAGCCCAAACTGAATATTACTTCTTGTCTGGTTTTACAGCAAAACTAGCGGGAACCGAGCGTGGTATTACCAAGCCTACCCCAACATTTTCGAGTTGTTTTGGTGCAGCATTCCTAAGCTTGCACCCAACACAGTATGCTGAAGTTTTACGCAAACGTATGCAAGCTGTAGGCGCTGAAGCTTACTTAGTGAACACTGGCTGGAATGGCACAGGCAAGCGTATCTCAATAAAAGCCACACGTGCAATTATTGATTCTATTTTAGATGGCTCAATAGATAGCGCTGAAACGACTGTTTTACCTTTATTCAATTTAGAAATCCCAACGAAAGTTGACGGTGTTGAAGGTGATATACTTGACCCTCGCGATACTTATACGGATAAAGAAGAATGGGACATTAAAGCAGTAGATTTAGCTAAACGCTTTGTTAATAACTTTAATAAGTTTACCGATACTGACAATGGTAAGTCATTAGTCGATGCCGGACCTCAGCTATAACTTTTACGTTATAAATAAAAAGCCGCTAAACGTTACCGTTTAGCGGCTTTTTTATGTTCAGGATGAACGGTATGTCACGATCACATGGATGTGAAAGAGTGACCATGTTCAGGATGAACGGTATGTCACGATCACATGGATGTGAAAGAGTGACCATGTTCAGGATGAACGGTATGTCACGATCACATGGATGTGAAAGAGTGACCATGTTCAGGATGGCCATTCTTAGGCATCCTTGCACGTCAACGGTATAACGCGGTGCCATGACTGCAGGGATGAACAGTTACCGAGATAACGAGGAGGTTAAGCTAAAAGTAATACGATAATAAAATTTACTTAATCGGTAATAAAACTTTTGCAGACAAACCACCTTCTTCACGGTTAGTTAAATGAACGTGCCCACCATGAGTGTTCACAATTTTCTTTATTATTGCTAAGCCTAAACCACTTCCTTCTGTGCCTCGCGCTATATCTCCTTGAGTAAAAGGTTGAAATAAACGTTCTATATCTTCTTCAAGAATACCCGGACCGGAATCACACACACAAAAATAAACAGACTGTTTATTATCTGAAATTCCCGTAGTAATCTCAATATCACCATCAGAGTAGCGTAAAGCATTTTGTATAATATTGGCAACAGCCCTTTTCATTGCGACAAAACGCAGCGGTATTTCAGGTAACTCTTGTTCCAAAAACTTTATCTGGCGACCAGAAATCATCTCCGTTTGCATAACATCATTAATTAAATGATTAAGATCGCAAAGCTCAGGCTTATCTTTACTGTTATGGCGAATGTAATCGATAAACTGATCAATAATACTGTTCATATCATCAATATCGCCTTCGATACCCTCTTTTAAAAACTCATCTTGTGTTGACATCATCTCCGCCGCAAGGCGAATTCTGGTTAATGGCGTGCGTAAATCATGAGAAATTCCGGCCATCAATAAGTTACGATCGTCTTCAAGCTGTTTTATACCTCGAGACATATGATTAAAAGCTTGAGTTACCGCAACAATTTCAGTAGTACCTTGTTCAGCTAACGGTTGAGGAAATTCACCACGACCAACATCTTCGGCAGCTTTTTGTAGTGCTTTTAAGGGGCTATTTATTTGCCTGACAAATAACCAGCCACCAATAACACTGAGCAAGCCAAGAAAAATTAACACCACAGTAAGCGGAGAAAAGTTTGCTTCTTCTAGACCTGAAAGGGGAATCCTGATCCAATAATGTGGTGATTGCGGAGGCCTTATCCAGAATATATATTGCTCCCCTCCTTGGGTAAGTCTCAGTTCAGCATCGCCATCAAGTAATTTTGACATCTCTTTAGAGCGATGTGCAAGATAGGTAGCTTCTGCCAGCCCTGACGATAATGCGTCACTTTCACGATAAACTTCAATACCCGTTTTTTCTTGAAATGATCTTGAAAATGCCTTTCTAAGCAGATCATCATCAATATCAATAAGCACAACCCGTACTTGTTTTGCTAACAACTCATTAGTTAGCTGAGTATTAGGTTGGATGATGTAATAAACCATAGATACCCAAGAAACAACTTGATTAATCAAGAGTAAAAAACCGATCAGCAGAACGGTTTGCCCAAAAGCACTACGTGGTAATATTCTCATGGCTTACATCCATCGTTTGACATTACGTTATATGAAGTGTTTATCAATATTAAAATTATTGAGCAACATCTTTACCCTCAGGAACAAAAACGTAACCTAAGCCCCAAACGGTTTGAATATAACGAGGTTTAGCGGGGTCTACTTCCAGCATTCTTCTTAAACGTGAAACCTGTACGTCAATACTACGCTCTAATGCTGAATAATCTCTGCCACGTGCTAAGTTCATCAATTTGTCACGAGAGAGAGGCTCTCTAGGGTGTGTAATAAGTGCTTTTAAAACAGCGAATTCACCACTGGTTAATGGCATATTGATATCGCCTTTTACCATTTCTCTTGTTGCAAGGTTTAGCTGATACTCGCCAAACGAAACAATATTTTCTTCTTGTGATGGCGCACCTGGTGCCTCTTGAACTCTTCGTCTTAAGACCGCTTTAATGCGAGCTAATAATTCTCTAGGGTTAAACGGTTTAGGCATGTAATCATCCGCCCCCAGTTCCAAGCCAATAATACGATCCACTTCATCACCTTTTGCGGTTAACATCACAATTGGCATATCATTAGATTGTTGGCGTAAGCGACGACAAATAGATAAGCCGTCTTCACCGGGTAACATCAGGTCTAATACTAACAGGTGGAAGTTTTCTCTCTCGAGTAAACGATCCATTTGCTCTGAGCTTGCCGCGGTACGTACAACAAAACCTTGTTCAACTAAATATCGCTCTAGCAGCGCTCGAAGGCGCATATCATCATCAACTACTAATATTTTTTTAGTTTCATTACTCATGGGTTTTCATCCTATAATATTCTCGCGTTTACTATAATCTAAAAAAAGTAATAATAAAGCTGCTGTTAAGAATTAAAGTAAAGGTATTTGTTACAATTTATGAAATTTGCCTTTTTACAGGTATAAGGAGATTGATGTTTTCAGTACCACTTAAAAGTTCCAATAGAGTGAAGTTCGTACAAATAAAAGGCTGATAATTGTTTTTTGAACTCAATGACTAAAAATACTGGGGTTTGAAGGGCTTTTAGTGAGGTCATTTTGTTTCTAGCTATTTCGACCTTCATTGATATGGTTCAGAGGACTTAATGTTATGGTTCTAGTTAAATAGAGCCATAACTTTAATGTTTTGGTATTTTTACCATAAGAACAAATATCTGAGTATGTGTTGATCACAGAAAATAATACGTGAATAGACATGACTAATGTGATTTTCAGACACAAAATGAGATTGAAGCATTTTTATGATATTCACTAATGCCACATTCGAGACATTAGTTTTAAAGACAATCAACACTTCGGATTAGGTTTTGTATCGGTAACACCCAAAAAACAGGCTAATTAACGGTCGCTAAAATTAGTAACAAAACGTAGCCACCGTTACATATTATTATTTATTTTCTTATTAGCTTTTGTTTAATGAATAATCTACGTTATTAAAAGGCCAACTTGTTGAAATCCATCCGTGAATATCGTCCTTAATCTCTTCAAATTGTGGAGTAGATAAAAATTCCTTTATAACCCATATAAAGACAGCAGCATCACTATCCTCATCATATGTTTGACTGATATAAAAGCATCCTATTAATTTTTTTTCTGCATCGAATATATGAAAAGTAAAATTCTCCCTCTCATTAAATGCGGTTAAATCACCAACTAAAGACTCTGTGTTTTCCTTTAACGTAAATTCATCAGAAGGCCACTCACTATTTAACTGCTCCCGAATAAACTCCTTTGCAGACATTAAAGCCTCAAAGTCGAGTTTTGTAAATTGAGGACTAACTTTAACAAAACTAAAGTTAGAAGTTGCCTTTCCCAAAGGAACAACAAATGAGTCAGGGACAAACTTCACATCTTTTGATATAAATTTAAATGACAACAAGCCTAAGAGAAACAAACCTAAACAAGACAGTAAAATTTTACGAACCATACAACATCCTTATTTAATAGGTATTTTTCGATTAATTGATTATGCCTTGTAACTAAATTTTTGCAAATATTCATAAACTTTTCGTATAAAGTTATCGTTATTTTTTTCCAGATTCGACAACTTATGAGTTAGTGTAAATAGACATAACTAGTGAAATTTTGAGAACAAAAATGAGATTGAGACGTTTCGATAAAATTCCCTATTGCCACTGAGCGGTCATTACGTGCAAATTGTAAAAACAAAGTTTGGATTATATTTTGTATGGGTAAAGCCAGTGTAGCGGCTGACGTAAGACTGTAGATCCTGCCTCTTATTGTTCTATTTTTTCCCCTATAATTTCAGCAACTTTTTCTTTGTCTAAATGAATATGACCATAATTGGCCTGAATATATATGCCGCCAAACCCCTTTGTCGCATATAACATTTCAAATACATTTATACCTCTCATTTTACCAACTTTACAGTCGAATTCTGTTAAACGTAAAGCCAAATCTGAATTAGTGTAAACAACAATATAAATGATAATAAACAAGAAGTAAGCCATCGTGTATCAAGTAAAATTAAGGAACTACAGAAATCGGGTGAATTATAAAAGCTAGTTAAAGACGCTGAGATAAAAGCTTTATTACTAGGTCAAAAGTACTTTTGACTAAATAATTATTAATATAAATCCCTACAGTCCGCTCTTGGCAAAAAGACGTCCTTAAAATGCAAATTTTAGTTTATATGAAAGGTCAGCAATGTGGCAAAAGTGATCAATCTCATTTGGTGATTGGTAATATCAATCATTATATGCAGTCACATATCTATAAAGATACGGTGATATTTACTCTGTAGAAATAACCTGCTCTGTGTTAGTAACGTTGACTGTTTTGCTAAAATTTAGAGATAAAAAAGACGCCTAAGCGTCTTTTCTTGAATTCTCGTGAAAACTAAAATCAGCAATCATACAATGCCTCTTTTAGGTACAGCGATACAACACCTGTTCTGTGTTAGTAACGTTGACTGTTTTGCTAAAATTTAGAGATAAAAAAAGACGCCTAAGCGTCTTTTCTTGAATTCTCGTGAGCACTAAAATCAGCAATCATACAATGCCTCTTTTAGGTACAGCGATACAACACCTGCTCTGTGTTAGTAACGTTGACTGTTTTGCTAAAATTTAGAGATAAAAAAAGACGCCTAAGCGTCTTTTCTTGAGTTCTCGTGAGAACTAAAATCAGGAACTAGTCAATGATTTTAGATACAACACCAGCACCAACTGTACGACCACCTTCACGGATAGCGAAGCGTAAACCTTCGTCCATCGCTACTGGGTTGATAA
>NZ_JACGUX010000046.1:0-245 GCF_014076915.1 Colwellia sp. MB02u-14 | reverse complement strand
AACTGGGTTAAATCATGGGCGACACTTTCTTGCTCCTTACGGATCTTATTGAGCTCGGTGATATCTTGTCCAACCCCCACAACCCCCACAATACGACCTGCCGCATCCCGGCGTGAAGTGGAGTTTAACAGCACATCCACCCGGTCGCCCGTTTTGGTAAACAACGGAAATTCATAGTTAGCCGACTCTTCACCTTGCAGGGCTTTATCCAATATCCCTTTAACCGAGGCTTTGTAATCATCGGT
>NZ_JACGUX010000045.1:0-241 GCF_014076915.1 Colwellia sp. MB02u-14 | reverse complement strand
ATTTGAACTGACGACCTTCGGGTTATGAGCCCGACGAGCTACCAGACTGCTCCATCCCGCGTCCGAATGACCTACAATAAGTAGGAAGCCCTAAAGGTTTTAATTCTCTTTAGAAGAATTGGTTGCGGGAGCCAGATTTGAACTGACGACCTTCGGGTTATGAGCCCGACGAGCTACCAGACTGCTCCATCCCGCGTCCGAATGACCTACAATAAGTAGGAAGCCCTAAAGGTTTTAATTC
>NZ_JACGUX010000044.1:0-1011 GCF_014076915.1 Colwellia sp. MB02u-14 | reverse complement strand
AAACGAAGACGCCCTACAACGAATCAAAATATTTAGAAGCATTAAAACGAAGAGGATCGCCACTGTTAAAATTTGCAATAAATAGCTAAATTTTACTAGTTGTCCACCTCAGGGCGTGTTGTTATATGCAACTTCTAAGTTGGCAACGTTGCACTTGTCGCTACAAAAAGTATTTTACAAATAATAATTAGGCGGAATGCCTGCCAATACCTTATTTCTTTTGAGCCAAATAACTCAGGAATTGTGATATTCCAAAGCCACTGTAATATTGCAGGTACAACAAATAAAACTATTAAGACTAGGAAAATCATTAGGACTATAGACATTTTAGTGCATCTCCGTTGCAAGATTCACTTGCATATAACGCCCCACTAAGAGGCTTTTAATTGTTGGTTAAAATGTGTAGCGAAGCGGAACCTAACCAACTGTTAAAAGTCCTGCTTGAGTGGCTTGTTAGGCTTTTTACTGTGATATTACTCATAAACGTACTTTGGCTTCCCTAGGATGGCCATCTCTTCAGACGCATAAGAAACATCGGTTATTTGTTTACACCACGGAATTTGCCAAAATGGTTTTTCCTGGTGCGTAGCCCTGTTGGCGTAAATTAGGTAAAAGCCACTTTTTGCAATGGAAAAAGGGAATCCCTCATTTGCGTAAACTTTTATCGTTTTAAGCTGCTCACCTTTCCACTGCCGCAACACCTTAAATGTTATATCCCCAACACCTTCGTTATTTAGTTTATGAGACAGTATTTCTGCAACGACGACAACCTGAGCTATATCAGTTTCTTGCTGAATAGTTCTTTCGCAAGGTATACTTGTCGCGAACGAATTCCCCGTCAGCGTTAGCGCTATGAATAGAATAAAGTGCTTCATGTTTGTAAGCCTAACGCCCCATTAAGAGGCAAATGATAGTTGGCTAAAATAAGCGACGAAGGAGCAAATAGCCAGCTGTTATTTGTCCTGCTTGAATGGCTTGTTATAAGGTTTTGCACCTAGCCAAAAATGGTTT
>NZ_JACGUX010000043.1:0-3975 GCF_014076915.1 Colwellia sp. MB02u-14 | reverse complement strand
AGGCAAATGATAGTTGGCTAAAATAAGCGACGAAGGAGCAAATAGCCAGCTGTTATTTGTCCTGCTTGAATGGCTTGTTATAAGGTTTTGCACCTAGCCAAAAATGGTTTTTCACCAAACACCTTAAAAGTGTGATGTGGCATAAGTAATGTTGGCGTTTTGTTATTAATAGATATATGAAAAACAAAACCACATTCTTTTCCGTTGTCTAACCCAAATTTGAATCCGTCTTTAGTTTGGCTACCTACAAATGTAACATTACTAAATTCAAGTGGTGAACTACAAGATTTTTCTAATGGCCAATTATCACTAAGACTTAATTTTTCAATCTTAACTTTAAATTTATCATTATTTTGAATTAGCTCTATTTCAGCGGAAAAACCTCTATCATTCGGGTAATCAGGATGAGCTAGACATTCAATTTTTTTCGCATAAATATCAAAGCTAATTAAAACTAAAACAGTGGAAATTAATAACCTCTTCATAGAACCTTATAACGCCCTATTAAGCGGCGCGAAATTGTTGGCTAAAATGGCGAGGAACGAAGCTAGCCAACTGTTTAGCGTCCGTCTTGAATAGCTTGTTATATGTGGCTTACATGGCAAACACTTAAGTTACCAAGAACAATAAAAGCTTAAAACGTGGAATTAGTAGATTTAAAAAACCTTTCGCCACTTGCCACCAAACCGTGAATTTGAGCCGTTTATAATTTAGGTTATGGTTTCCACTAAATAGATTAGGCGAAAACTCTATAACTAAAAATACAAACTGATTTTATGCCACTAAAGTTACCACAAAAAAGAACGGAAACAAGTACAAACTAATAAATTAAATGCCCAAGTTACAAAACATAATTTTATGAACAGTGGCGACATATAACGTTTTGCTAAGGGGCAAATAATGGTTGGCTATAATGTGCGAGGTACGAGTGCAGCCAACTGTTATTTGTCCGTTTGAGCAACTTGTTAGCTGTTTTTGGCTGATGCCATTTTGTAACTACAAGTGCCCGACTTTTTACTGAAAATTAATATAACGCCAATTACTTAATAAATATAGCGATTACAACTAAAGTTGAGCAGTTTACACAACACTATCGGTTAGAAAATTTAATGCGACAAAGATAAAAACCAACACAACCTCCAAACAGGAGATTGAGCTATTACAATTTACGAATACTTACACGGAAAATTCAGCGTTAAAGAAAACAGTTTTACCAAAGAATTATTTAAACAGCTAACGCCCCATTAAGAGGCTTTTAATTGTTGGTTATAATGTGAAGCGAAGCGGAACCTAACCAACTGTTAAAAGTCCTGCTTGAATGGCTTGTTATGCTGCTCAATACCTTACGGCTTGAACCATAGGATTATCTCCTTCACAACCATGCACCCACATTTGAATTTCCTGTTTAGCCATTTTAGTTGCTAAAATTAAACTGTATATTTTATTTTTTATTTCTGTTTGTAAGCTTGCTTGAAGAAAGTAACTATCAGATGCGACAGATTTACATCCGCTAGGATCTGATAACTTTGATTTATCAATTAACTGTAACCTAACGTTATCCGTTGAATAAACAGCTGGCCAAAGATAATAATCTTCACTCTTCAAAGTAACCCATGAACCCGCGAAGACATTTGAACTTAATAAACCAATAACTACTAAAACTAAAAGTTTCATTTACTCTCCAATGATGTGACTACCTGACAGCAGCATAACGCCCCATTAAGGGGCTTTTGATAGTTGGCTAAAATAGCGAACGAAGTGAGACTAGCCAACTGTTAAAAGTCCCTCTTGAATGGCTTGTTATGAGTACCTACAAACAACCCTGTCCTGTGTAACATGATACGTACAATGACATAACCCAAAATAAAGGTACAGAGATAGCCGCACAAAGAAAAACATATAACTGGATGAAAATTTGCGACTTTATTTTAATGAGTAAAAAATTTAATCCAATAAATAAACACATTAAAATAGAGAAATTTATGATTAGGTTTATAAATGTAAGTAGCCCATTAGCTGAACCATAATTAGGCGTGAGCAAGTAAAGTAAAACAGAAAATAAAAATGTTAAAGAAATGCTTACCAATATCTCAGTACGTATGCCTTTTACAATTCGTAAGTACAACAATAATTCCATAACTATGAGTATTACAAAGAAAGGAATGACAAATATTGATAATTTACTCAAATCCATAAGTACTCATAACGCCCTGTTAAGGGGCAAATTGTAGTTGGCTAAAATGTGAAGCGGAGCGGAACCAGCCAACTGTAATTTGTCCCGCTTGAACAGCTTGTTATATGCCCGTTTCGATTTTATAACCCTGCTTATCGCTATAGGTTAGCATGAACACCTTTTTAGTTTTGTCATTATACTGCGCGTGACTAGCAACTATTTCGAAACCGGATTTTTTACAATTTACCTCTTCGATAAACCAACTACCATCCAATAACTCAGTAACCACAATATTACCGTTAACTTTAAGTTCGTGGATAATATGATCAAAGCCTTTTGCCTCAAGTTCCAAGTTATAGGAAAGGAATTTACATTCAAACGTACTTGTTGAAGCAAAAGAATTAAATGACGTTAAGGCTAAGAAAATAATACAAAACTTCATTCAAACTCCTTGGGCATATAACGCACCATTAAGAGGCTTTTAATTGTTGGTTAAAATGTGAAGCGAAGCGGAACCTAACCAACTGTTAAAAGTCCTGCTTGAATGGCTTGTTATATTTCACAGTACTCGGACTGAATTAACCCAAAGCATTTAAGATCGTGGAACTGGTTTTTCCAGTAACCACTTTGACGCCTGATTCCTTCCTCTTTGAATCCAACTTTAAGAAGAAGTGCCTCAGATGCTGAATTTCCAGGAACTGTATCGCCTTGTATACGATTAAGTTTACCACAAGATAACTCACCTAAAAATGCAGCTTTAACTATTCGATGAACTGCTTCGGTGGTAAAACCCATACCCCAATATTTAGGCAGTAAATCATATCCAACAACAGCGTTCTTCATTTTTGGACTCCAAGTATTAAAACCACAAGTACCGATAAATTGATTTGTTTCTTTTAGGCGAATAGCCCAACGAATACCTGAGTTTTCGTTAAAGCGAGAATTAAAGAATTCTATTAAACTGCTCGCTTGAGGCAGTTCAGTGAAAGCTTCCAAGTCATAATACTGAACAACTGAGTTATCCGAAAACAACTCAAATAAGCTATTAGAATCTTCTATAGATAATTTATCTAACCTCAAGCGGTGTGTCTCTAAAATTGGAAATGACAACCTAAATCCTCCGTGAAATATAACGCTTTGCTAAGCGGAAAATAATGGTTGGCTATAATCGCGAAGCGATGGCCAACTGTTATTTTTCCGTTTGAGCAACTTGTTATATGCACAGAACGTTGAATCAAACTCTGCACGAACTTAAGTTACCCATAAAATAAAAAATAGCTGTGAATTTTTACGCTACTCACAGCTGCCTGAACAAACTAATAGCGTTGCCACCTTTGAAAAAGGTAAAAGAGGCAATGCTTATTAGTGCTGCACTAAACCGAGTTTAGCGTAAAACACTTAGCTAAAAATGTCTTGCCCTAAAACGTATTTATTAAGAGCATATAACGCCTTACTAAGCGGCGCGAAATTGTTGGCTAAAATGTACGAGGAACGAGTGCTAGCCAACTGTTTAGCGTCCGTTTGAGTAACTTGTTATGTGGCTTTACATCACCACAAATCGTACAATTTATATAAATATTAGTAACATAAAATGCATATTTAAAAAACTCACAGCATTGCGACACACTAAACCGTGAATTTTGAGCCACGAATGAAAAGTGAATTTACCACTTACCTGCTTTGGCGAAAAAACTATTTAACCACAAACTAAAATAGATTTAATTACACGTAAATAACCAAGATAAAGAAAAGACAAATACCACAATTACATTTAATCGAATTCGCAATGCCGCATAACGCCC
>NZ_JACGUX010000042.1:0-251 GCF_014076915.1 Colwellia sp. MB02u-14 | reverse complement strand
TCATAGTTAGCCGACTCTTCACCTTGCAGGGCTTTATCCAATATCCCTTTAACCGAGGCCTTGTAATCATCGGTGATAAACCCGGCCACCAGATCTTTTCCCATGACATCAATCTTAGCAAAGCCGGTGAGCTGCTCGGCGCGCTGGTTCCATTCGTTCACCAGACCCGCGGCATCAATCCCAAAAATAGGGGCATTGGCCGTATCGATTAACTGGGTTAAATCATGGGCGACACTTTCTTGCTCCTTACG
>NZ_JACGUX010000040.1:0-2809 GCF_014076915.1 Colwellia sp. MB02u-14 | reverse complement strand
GATAACTAATTGTTAAAGAAAAACTCATTTACTCAAAGTAAAGAGTTAGATATAAAACCCATTCGTTTATACCTTTGGAGCGTTGCTCCATTGCTGCAGGCCTTGCCTGAAGCGAGATGCGTATTATACGCAACTCAGTTTCGATGTCAACGTTTTATTTAATTTAATTTGAAGTTCTTTTCGAAGATTCAAACCTTACCTATAAAACATTAAGTTAACGACTTTACTCTAAAGTGATGTAGATAACTTATCAAAACAGCTCTTTCGTGGTTCGTTTTAACTGACCCCCTTGGAACTGGAGCGCATTCTAAACATTTTCTAAAAAGGATCAAGCACTATTTTCATCTTTAAGTTTGTTTGGACAAAAAGAAGACAAACCGTAGAATATTAAAACGTATATCTAATAATAACGATTTAATTGTTACATATAGTCATTATAAATCTTGTATTATTTTCAGTTTTCGCTGATATAAGGATTATCTGTTAATAGTGTCCAGTGTATCAATCTACCTATATTACTTATTATAAAGTTTATTTATTCATTTAATATCAGTTTGATTAATTCCAATTTATTTATCTATTTATCTATTTATCTATTTACGAATGATATCGTATAAATATTGCTTAATTAATAATATGCACTAAAGTAAGTAAAACAATATACGAATATAATCGTAGAACATAATTAATAATTTTAAGGTATTAGGATGAGAAAGAATAGACTGTATGAAGATCAAAAGGCTGAAGCGGATATGACGCCCATGCTTGATATTGTGTTTATACTTTTAATATTTTTTATTGTGACAACCTCATTTGTTAAGGAACAAGGATTCTTAGTCAATAAACCTGATGGTGGTAACCCTAATCAAAATAATAACCCAATGCTATTGATTAGGATAAATGAAAGTGGACTTGTATCTTTAAATGGTAGAATTACGGATATTGAACGTTTACCAGCAAATATTGAAAACTACCTAGCCACTAATCAAGTTTCTGCTGCTGTCGTCATTCCCCACGTGAATACATATTATGATAACGTTGTAAAAGTTATTGACCATATAAGTATGGTCGATGGCCTCACTTTGTCTATAGGAAAATAATATATCATTTTTAAACTGTTAATGGTCAAGCACTTTTGCTTTTGCCTTTATTAATATAGGTGGATCTATATGTTAAAATCAATGATGTTAAGATGAAGAAATTAGCGATAAATATACATTATCATTAAGTCATACGGTTACCCATTATTACCTACACTTGACTTACTAATTACTTAATTTAACTTATGAGTGCAAAATTATTTAAGTATCGTATTATCAGAGATAGTAAGTCTAACTGTCCAGATTGCTTCTGATCACTTAATAAAGATTTCGTTAAGACGATAAAACTCTCTTGACGCACCTTCTTTCTGGCTTACCAATACCATTTTTGCGGCAACTTGCTCGCCAATTATCGGGCGAAAACGACGTAGAAAGGGAAGCATGCATATAATAGGCATCAGCCAACTACACATTTTTTCTCCTAAGCGAAATTCAGTTCGCTGACCAAGTAAGAGTGGAGGTTGAAATATACTAATCTGTTTAAATGGCAGTTGACTTACTCTCTGTTCTAATTCACCTTTCATTTTTAGGTACGGGTTATTACTTTGATTATTAGCTGCTGCAGATGAGACGAGTAAATAAAGACCTACGCCATTCTTTTCAGCTAATTTTGCTGCTTTAAACTGGTATCCAAGATCTACTTTACGTTGACCATTGATTGAACCGGCTTGCTTAACTGTTGTCCCCTGACATGAGAATAAAAATTGCCATCAAAATGAGATATATAGTTATCCAAGTGATCGAAATCGACGACTTGATTGATAACTTTTGTAGATGAATGCGGTGAAGGTCTACGTGTTAGTGTAATAACTTTATCAATATAATCAGTATTAACCAATTGTTGGACAATCGCGTGTCCAACTAACCCCGTAGCTCCTATCACTATAGCTTTTTTGTTATTACGAACCCTTCAATGTTATTAAATAACAAAATCAATATTTTTTGTTATGCCAGTCTCATATAAAACTAAATTAGTTTATGGTCATAATAGCGGTCCAATGACAGGCTAGCCAATGGTAGACTAAAAAATTCAAAGCAACCAATCATGTTGTTCATTAATATTCATATATATATATACTTGATTTCAATAGATTAGAAAAAGTAAATTAGCCAGCAAACTGTCCTACTTTGAAATTGGGGATAATATTTAGTTCGGTCCAGCATACAATTCACCACTACAATCAATAAGACTAGTTAATTATAAATTTAATAGGCACATCTTTGGGTGTTACTTAGACCTCTGACTAAACTGATCACTCACACGAATGTTGATATCGGCAGCTATGAGCTCCAATATTAAAGAAAAACACATAGTAATGTAGATTTCAATGTTGTTTTTCGAGTGCCAGACATTAAAAAACCCTACGGGCTTCTATTAACAAGCGCGGAGAATGTCTTACGCTCACATGGGCTTTACTTCGATATAAGCCACACGACCGTCGGCGCACCGGTAATGCTGTGGCGATTTCGGTCAATTTTTGTTGTTTTTCAAATGCCAGACAGCAAAAAGCCCGAGGCTTTTGGATCGGGCTTCTCTTAATATTCGTGGAGAATGTCCTACGCTCACATGGGCTTTACTTCGATATAAGCCACACGACCGTCGGCGCACCGGTAATGCTGTGGCGATTTCGGTCAATTTTTGTTGTTTTTCAAATGCCAGACAGCAAAAAGCCCGACTCTTTCGAATCGGGCTTCTCTTAATAGGCGCC
>NZ_JACGUX010000041.1:0-1104 GCF_014076915.1 Colwellia sp. MB02u-14 | reverse complement strand
TCTGTTTCGATGTCAACGTTTTATTTAATTTAATTTGAAGTTAATTCAGATTTCATTTTAAAACGTTAAGTTAACTCTTTAGCTCTTATAAAGAGAAGTTAACTTATCAAAACAGCCCTTTGGGTTACCCCTTGGAACTGGAGCGCATTCTAGACATTTCTCGCTGGGCGTCAACCCTTTTTTGTCATAACTTTGAAATAAAGATTTGTTCGAGCAATTAACGTACAACCCGTATTTTTATTGGTCTTTATTGGAATGATTAACTCATTATCCTCTGTCATAATGAAAGGTATCAATAAAGTATCTTTTAGTTAACAAGGTAAATTCTGCAGGTTAATACAAGATACGAAGAGAAGAACTACGTTATTACTATAAATAGATCAAACCGCATCGATCATTTAGTAAAATCCCTGGACAAAAAGAATATCAATTTAATTATTAATTGGTATTTATGACACAGTTTCTGATAGATGAGCTGGCCAGCATGGAATATTTGTCGGTGACTGGATAAATAGTTCCACTATAAAGCTCAGCTTGCAACCAGATGTCTACCGATCTTCCTTCATAATAACTAACAAGTCTCGATTAAGGCGTGGTATTGGTATTTAATTGCTTTTTTGTTATTCAACTGGAGTATTAAGTGTGTATTACGTTATTTATAGAGGACTATTTACGTGAAAGGTACATAAAAGATAGTTTTCTTCATTAAAATTACAGATAAAACACTTTATTCAGTACAACAAAAATCTGAGTCTTTTGCATCAGGCTTCTCTTATTATACACGGAGAATGTCCTACGCTCACATAGCTTTACTCAACATAAGCCACACGACCAACGGCGCACCGGTAATGCTGTGGCGATTTCGGTGAATTTTTGTTTTTTTTCAAATGCCAGACAGCAAAAAGCCCGAGGCTTTTGGATCGGGCTTCTCTTAATATTCGTGGAGAATGTCCTACGCTCACATGGGCTTTACTTCGATATAAGCCACACGACCGTCGGCGCACCGGTAATGCTGTGGCGATTTCGGTCAATTTTTGTTGTTTTTCAAATGCCAGACAGCAAAAAGCCCGACTCTTTCGAATCGGGCTTCTCTTAATAGGCGCC
>NZ_JACGUX010000039.1:0-242 GCF_014076915.1 Colwellia sp. MB02u-14 | reverse complement strand
AAAATATCTACTTTGACAGAGGGTAATCGGGTTATAACAAGCTGTTCAAGCGGGACAAAAAACAGTTTGCTGTTTCGTCCCTCAACATTTTAGCAAACAATTTTTTGCCCCTTAACAGGGCGTTATGCGGCATTGCGAATTCGATTAAATGTAATTGTGGTATTTGTCTTTTCTTTATCTTGGTTATTTACGTGTAATTAAATCTATTTTAGTTTGTGGTTAAATAGTTTTTTCGCCAAAGC
>NZ_JACGUX010000038.1:0-202 GCF_014076915.1 Colwellia sp. MB02u-14 | reverse complement strand
GCACTCTTCTGATAATTACTCAGCAATAGACCGACTACTGAGACAACTTCCGATACTGATGCGACTTGTCTTTAACTAAACATTACACTCAATAATTTTCAAGCACTCTTCTGATAATTACTCAGCAATAGACCGACTACTGAGACAACTTCCGATACTGATGCGACTTGTCTTTAACTAAACATTACACTCAATAATTTTC
>NZ_JACGUX010000037.1:0-631 GCF_014076915.1 Colwellia sp. MB02u-14 | reverse complement strand
TAAAAAACTCACAGCATTGCGACACACTAAACCGTGAATTTTGAGCCACTAATGAAAAGTGAATTTATCACTTACCTACTTTGGCGAAAAACTATTTAACCAAAAACCTAAATAGATTTAATTACACGTAAATAACCAAGATAAAAAAAAGACAAATACCACAATTACATTTAATCGAATTCGCAATGCCGCATAACGCCACATTAAGCGGCTAAAAATTGTTGGCTAAAATGTTGAACGAAGTGAAAACAGCCAACTGTTTTTTGTCCGTTTGAATGCCTTGTTATGCGATTTTTACATTACCACAAACAGCATGATTTATATAAATATTAACGACATAAAATAAACATTTAAAAAACACAGCATTGCGACACACCAAACCGTGAATTTTGAGCCACTAATAAAAAGTGAATTTACCACTTACCTGCTTTGGCGAAAAACTATTTAACCAAAAAACTTAAATAGATTTAATTACGCGTAAATAACCAAGATAAAGAGAAGGCAATTACCACAATTACATTTAATCGAATTCGCAATGCCGCATAACGAATGATATGGACTCCCCTACTAACGGCATCTATGTGCCATATTGAAAGTGTAAGCATTCAATCAAAGGAGAGTCCATATGTCT
>NZ_JACGUX010000036.1:0-469 GCF_014076915.1 Colwellia sp. MB02u-14 | reverse complement strand
GGCTAAAATGTTGAACGAAGTGAAAACAGCCAACTGTTTTTTGTCCGTTTGAATGCCTTGTTATGCGACTTTTACATTACCACAAATCGTACAATTTATATAAATATTAGTAACATAAAATGCATATTTAAAAAACTCACAGCATTGCGACACACTAAACCGTGAATTTTGAGCCACTAATGAAAGTGAATGTACCACTTACCTACTTTGGCGAAAAACTATTTAACCAAAAACTGAAATAGACATGATTACGCGTAAATAACCAAAATAAAGAAAAGGCAATTACCACAATTACATTTAATCGAATTCGCAATGCCGCATAACGCCCCACTAAGAGGCAAATGATAGTTGGTTATAATAGAGAGCGAAGCGAACAAAACCAACTGTTATTTGTCCTGCTTGAGTGGCTTGTTAGGTTTCGAGCACGCCAATGTTAGAGCTATTATTCCCAAAGGCCAATTGAACCAAC
>NZ_JACGUX010000035.1:0-745 GCF_014076915.1 Colwellia sp. MB02u-14 | reverse complement strand
GTAATTAAATCTATTTAGGTTTTTGGTTAAATAGTTTTTCGCCAAAGTAGGTAAGTGATAAATTCACTTTTCATTAGTGGCTCAAAATTCACGGTTTAGTGTGTCGCAATGCTGTGAGTTTTTTAAAAATGCATTTTATGTTACTAATATTTATATAAATTGTACGATTTGTGGTAATGTAAAAATCGCATAACAAGGCATTCAAACGGACAAAAAACAGTTGGCTGTTTCACTCCGTTCACATTTTAGCCAACAATTTTTTGCCGCTTAATGTGGCGTTATGTGTATCGATAATATGAAGTATCCAACTGAATTAGATGTTATAAAACTAAGCTTATTCGTAAGATGTTTGGCATGCTTTATTTTTATTTGCTCATTGATTGCAGGAATAGGTCTTACGTTTGCACTGTTTACGGAACAATTTGAATTTGGTTTCATTTTAGGCTTTACTGTTGTGGGTTTTATGTTGCACATATCAGGTAGTGTCACATTTAAAGGTTATGCACCTAAATATTTACTATTCGCTCATGCTCCAAAGTAAATACACATAACAAGCCATTCAAGCAGGACAAATAACAGCTGGCTATTTGCTCCTTCGTCGCTTATTTTAGCCAACTATCATTTGCCTCTTAATGGGGCGTTATGTAGCACTATAGGTTTGTGAGTCTTGATTATTGAATTGATATTAATAGCTGTGTTATCTGGAGTTATTACTCATAAACATAGTAAATATACGCGTATCATG
>NZ_JACGUX010000034.1:0-2652 GCF_014076915.1 Colwellia sp. MB02u-14 | reverse complement strand
TTGTACGATTTGTGGTAATGTAAAAGTCGCATAACAAGGCATTCAAACGGACAAAAAACAGTTGGCTGTTTTCACTTCGTTCAACATTTTAGCCAACAATTTTTTGCCGCTTAATGTGGCGTTATACGTAAACCTCAATCAAGGATGGATGATGAATCGAATTAAAGTTTTTAGAATATTAAGTTTTGTAATTGGGTTGGGAATGTTACTAGCAAGTACAATGGTATTTTTAGGTTTATCTTTCTTTCCTGAGACTAATAATATTGGAGTAACTGGATCTTCTTTGGTAGGAGCTTATTTCATGTTTTATGCCGTAACCGGAACAATGGATGTTTTTAAATACTTCAAAACAAGTCAGGTTAAATAATTACGTATAACAAGAACTTTAAGAGGGACAAAATAAAGTTGGCTGTTTTGTTCACTCCGTTCACCTATTTTAGCCAACTCTATTTTGCCCCTTAAGTGGGCGTTATATGCATTCAGAGGTGTGGAGTTGATTAAATGTATTTTGACCATGTTACTACTTTTATCTTTTTCTTCATTTGCCTGTAAAGAATTTACACTAGGTGATACTTTTCCTGTTGAAGATTTTAGTGATTTTTCGTATATCTTAGTTGTTAAAATTGATAGCACAATTCACAAAGAATCGGGATATATGGGGCTAGTGTCATTTGATGCCGAGGTTTCAGAGCAAATAAAAGGAGATCTTAATGTTGGCGATAAATTTTCAGGTAAAGCACTAAGGGAAATTGCCCATGCTGTTTGCCCTGTAAATCTTAAGGACGGTGAGTCGTATCTCCTTTTACTAAACTATCAAGATAATGGTTATGTGTTGAGTCGATTCTCTTCTCCTGTGTCTATAAATAATGTAAGATTTTCTGCATATTTAGAGCAGGTTAAAAATGCATATAACAAGCCATTCAAGCAGGACAAATAACAGTTGGCTATTTGCTCCTTCGTCGCTTATTTTAGCCAACCATTATTTGCCTCTTAATGGGGCGTTAAGTGGCTAGGAAGCATATGCGCATTATTCTCACTTTATTTTTATTTCTCAGTTTTCAGCTTCAAGCAGAAGAACTAATTTCAAGTTCGGACGTGGAATTAATTATATCCAATTTTAAATCTGATTCACTATCAAACAATGTCATAGATAAAAACATTCAAATTGGTGCCAATACAAATATTTCAATTGAGTTTGGCATTACGTCAAAAGGTAATGGTGGTATTGAATTACCGGGGATTTTTTTGTTACGACTCTACGACATGCATGGTGATTTAAGTTATTTCAAAGATGGGCTACTAAACAACGAATTAATTGATATCAATTCTGATGGTTACAAAGATATTTTACTTTGGGGTACGGCTATAAAATCGGATGATGACGGTAATAATCTAGGTGAGGTTTCTGTTTTAGCTGTTTTAGTTTATTCTCCTAAAGATAAGGTGTATAAAATTCTTCGTAAAAGTGAAGAAATTGATATTTATATCGATGAGTAATAGCCACTTAACAAGCCATTCAAGCAGGACTTTTAACAGTTGGCTAGGTTCCGCTTCGCTTCACATTTTAGCCAACAATTAAAAGCCTCTTAATGGGGCGTTAGGCAACCATATAATTTATCAATTGGAGTCGTATGTCGTTTAAAAGTATATTTCTGGTATTATTTTCTTTAGTCATAACATCTGGCTGCCAATCTACTGGAATTCAGACGAAGCATCTTAGCTCTCTAGAATTGGATGAGATTAACGGAATTAAAAGTTATCAAAAAGGTGAATATGAAAAATCTTTTGAACTCTTAAAGACACCAGCAACATGGGGTTATAAAGGTGCTCAATATACTATCGCATTCATGTTTCTCAAAGGACATCATGTTCAACAATCTACTTTAATGGGAATGGGATGGCTTGGTGTAGCCACGGAGATGGAAACTGAGGATTGGTCTGAACAATACAGAAATTTTTATTCATCTGCTACGTCAGAACAACAGTTGAAAATTGATGAAATAGTTAAAGAGTATATTAAAAGATATGGTATGAAATCTCAAAATATCACGTGTACAAAATCATCAACTGTTTTATCACGAAGAATTCAACACTCTTGTCATAGATCAGAACGCATAAGTACAGTGTATGAAGTTGATTTAGTTGAGTAATGGTTACCTAACAAGGGTTTTCAAGTCGGACAAATTACAGTTGGCTTTTTGTTCGTGCCTCACTTATTTTAGCCAACTGCAATTTGCCGCTTAAAACGGCGTTAGGTTTCTAATTTGCAACATCGAGTATTTATATTTTTAGCTGTTTTAGTTTCATATCTTGGGTGGGTAATTTACCAACAAGACGGGTGGACATTAATAGTGACATTGGAAGTTATATGGCTTGTTTGTACATTTGCTGGAATAAATGCAGCTTTGTTCATTAATAAACAAGTATATCTTAAATACGATCCGCCTTTTTTGCTTGTTATTGTATTTATAGTGTCTGTAATTTTCACAGCGGCATTTGAACTATCAATTATGGTTCCTTCTAGTAATCTATTTGATTTAGCAAGTTGGGATGATAGCCCTTTTCTAGTTATGTTTGGTTGGTTCAATTGGCCTTTGGGAATAATAGCTCTAACATTGGCGTGCTCGAAACCTAACAAGCCACTCAAGCAGG
>NZ_JACGUX010000033.1:0-3467 GCF_014076915.1 Colwellia sp. MB02u-14 | reverse complement strand
ACGAAGACGCCCTACAACGAATCAAAATATTTAGAAGCATTAAAACGAAGAGGATCGCCACTGTTAAAATTTGCAATAAATAGCTAAATTTTACTAGTTGTCCACCTCAGGGCGTGTTGTTATGTAATTATTAATTATGCATGCCAAAACTTTTTATTACGCAACCATCGTTAAAATAGTTAACAAATACTTTCCTTTTTGATATTTTTGCAGTCATAACAACTGACCAAAATCTATTTTTATCTTCTGATGTAGCGTGGGCTGGAAATTGTAATTGTCCATTTACACAAGAAGACTCAGAAAACCAAACAAAAACCTGCCCTCCCATGTAATCCTCTAATTTCCAAGAAGTAGGGATGACCTCCAAGGTACTCAGACCAGCTGCTAACGCGAACTTAGTATTTAATAAAAAGACAACTAGCATTAAAAATTTACAATATTTCACGATTTCACACCTATGGTTAATTACATAACGCCGCAATAAGCGGAAAATTATAGTTGGCTAAAATGTTTGAGGCACGAAAAACAGCCAACTGTAAATTTTCCGTTTGATTGCCTTGTTATATGCAGCACTGGTTGAACTGGATATTGCACGAATTTAAAGGCACTGTAATCTAAAGCTGAACCGTGATTTATGAGCTACATACAAAAGTCCGGTAACATAATAGTATTGCCACCTTTGAAAAAGGTAAAAGAGGCAATACTTATTAGTGCTGCTCAAACCTAGTTTAGCGAAAAACACTAAGTAAAAGCTCTTGCCCTAAAACTAATTTTTAATAGCATATAACGCCGCTATAAGCGGCTAAGTACAATTTGCTAAACTGCGCGGAGCGCGAGCAAACTGTACGTGTCCGTTTGATGGCCTTGTTAGATGCAGCAGTGGTAAAACCAAGCGATACAATAACTTAAAGGCGACCGTAAAAAACAACCTAACCGTGAACTTTTACGCTACACGTTAAAGGTTGAACAAAACTAATAGCTTTGCACCTTTGAAAAAGGTAATTAGGCAAAGCTTATTAGTGACCTGCGTTAAACCAGTTTTAGCGAAAAACAATGTACTAGAAATCACTTTATCTAAAGCTACATTTTAATAGCATATAACGCCCCATTAAGAGGCAAATAATAGTTGGCTAAAATAAGCGACGAAGGAGCAAATAGCCAGCTGTTATTTGTCCTGCTTGAATGGCTTGTTATACAACGGTTGAACCGGAATCTAATAGCTTTAAACCAGCTATACCAATGACAATTAATCCTATGCATGCAATACGTTTGATATCTGCTATTTCGTTAAACCAAACGATACCCACGATTGCTACACCTACTGCACCAATACCAGTCCAAACAGCATAGGCATTACCCATTGGAATTGTTTTTAAGGCATAGGAAAGACAACCAAAACTGATCCACATGGCTGTAATGGTTATTACAGAAGGCCACAATTTAGTAAAACCTTCTGTTTGTTTAAGGCCAACTGCCCATACGATCTCAAATAAACCAGCTATGGCTAAAACAATCCAGCCCATCGGAACTCTCCTTAGTTGTATAACGCCTAATTAACAGGCAAAAAATTGTTGGCTAAAATAAGTGAACGTAGTGAACAAAAAGCCAACTGTTTTTTGTCCTTGTTGAATTTCTTGTTAGCTTTCGTTATTTATTTGAACCCAAATATTTTGACCAAAATGGTGTTCTTTTATTGTAGACATAGCACAATCCATATCGTCTTTGTTTTCAGTATCTACTTCATAATCTAAAACTGATGCATTGACTCCGCTTTTCCACAACGCTTCATATTCTTCATCCGTAAGGACATTACAAGTTAGCCAAATAGGATGCTCTTTACTCAAAATTAAACTTTTCATCTCAGAATAAGCAGATTTTGATGTGATAAATATAACCATATATTCCTCGATAAGTGACCATAGCAACAAAGAAAGCTAACGCCTACTTAAGCGGAAAAATATAGTTGGCTAAAATGTTGAACGGAGTGAAAACAGCCAACTGTATTTTTTCCGTTTGAAGTTCTTGTTATGTGAAAGTGCTTGCAAGCTGTTGAACAACTTCCATAATTTGACCTGTTAACTCATAAAGCTCAGAAGGGATGACATCAGTGTTACCTTGTAATAACTCTTGAAATTTATCTTTAATTATTTCGATGACCTTATCACGTCCTTGATCTTGAAAGCCAACAACCTCCATTGCATTTATAACATCTTCTGTACCAAAAGTAATTGTAGGATTTAAAGCTTCGGAAGTGCTTCCTGTTGCTTTAGGGGAAATGTTTAATGGCTCAGGTTTCATTGGATATCCTTTTCACATAACGCCTACTTAAGCGGAAAAATATAGTTGGCTAAAATGTTGAACGGAGTGAAAACAGCCAACTGTATTTTTTCCGTTTGAAGTTCTTGTTAGGTGCATTTACACACCAAGCTTTGTTAGAAGTTGTTTCATTGATTGCTCTGGAGACTGTCCCGCTGTATTGATTGATATTACAGTTGAATCCCATGAATGAAAAACTCTATTTTTTACACTTTCCCAAGTTGGTAAAGCTAATCCCTTTACGGCTGACTTTCTATTTTCTACTCTAGCTTTGTGCTCGGCTGTATCAGAGCACAATATCTCTATATTAATATATTGTGCTGCAGAGTTAATAGCTGTTTGTTCCCATTCATCTCTAGATTCTGGAACTGAATTACACGAATCACCAACTACACTAAGCCCTTGATTTAAGCTGTCTGATGCTAGTCTATAAGCCAATTGATAGCCTTCTGCGTAAATATCTAACCCACATATATCTTTTAAGGATTGCTCGATAGTGTCTACGCGTAAATATGAAGCTCCAATATGCTTGCATAAAAGAACAGCTAAAGTGCTTTTTCCAGCCCCAGGCAACCCAGAAAATATATAAAGTGTTGGCATACTCGAATTGCACCTAACGCTTTGCTAAGCGGAAAATAATGGTTGGCTATAATCGCGAAGCGATGGCCAACTGTTATTTTTCCGTTTGAGCAACTTGTTATATGCAGAGAACGTTGAATCAAACTCTGCACGAACTTAAGTTACCCATAAAATAAAAAATAGCCGTGAATTTTTACGCTACTCACAGCTGCCTGAACAAACTAATAGCGCTGCCACCTTTGAAAAAGGTAAAAGAGGCAATGCTTATTAGTGCTGCACTAAACCGAGTTTAGCGTAAAACACTTAGCTAAAAATGTCTTGCCCTAAAACGTATTTATTAAGAGCATATAACGCCACATTAAGCGGCAAAAAATTGTTGGCTAAAATGTTGAACGAAGTGAAAACAGCCAACTGTTTTTTGTCCGTTTGAATGCCTTGTTATGCGATTTTTACATTACCACAAATCGTACAATTTATATAAATATTAGTAACATAAAATGCATGTTTAAAAAACTCACAGCATTGCGACACACTAAACCGTGAATTTTGAGCCACTAATGAAAAGTGAATTT
>NZ_JACGUX010000032.1:0-1244 GCF_014076915.1 Colwellia sp. MB02u-14 | reverse complement strand
GCGATAAATGTATTCATTGCTCTGATTTAAATGAATCACAATTGGCTCAATTAAAAGCGCAGCATCAAGAAACTCTCGAAGATAATTCTACCTTTGGTAAATACCTATTATTTGGTTCGGCAATTTTAGGTTTACTATTGCTTCTTAGTTTTTTATAGTTTGTATATCAGCAATTTACACATAACAAGCTATTCAAGTGGGACAAATTACAGTTGGCTGGTTCCGCTTCGCTACACATTTTAGCCAACTACAATTTGCCCCTTAATAGGGCGTTATATTGCAAATCAGGTTGGGCATAGGAAAAAAGTTCAGTGGAAGAAGATTTAATCGATTGTGAGTGTCACGGTAAATCAATACCTGCAATAGTTTGCGGCCATTTGGTAAATAATAGCTGTCAGCAGGTTGGCTTTATCGAGAACTCAGATGTTCCAGATGATTTACAAGCCTGGTGTAATGCTTGCGAATCCTTATTTAATACAGAACAAGAGTTAACTGAGAAGTTTAGGGCATTTAATAATATGTCCGTCGTTTGCAGCAAGTGCTATCAAGAAATTAAAGTTAGGCATTCAACTGCAATATAACAAGCCATTCAAGCAGGACAAATAACAGTTGGCTATTTGCTCCTTCGTCGCTTATTTTAGCCAACTATTATTTGCCTCTTAATGGGGCGTTAGCTGTACAAGGGACGTTGTGTTTAAAATTCTAAAGTATTTAATAATCACAGTTCTATTTTTTGTTTCAGTTACATATTTGTATATATTTCGTGAGCAGGATATAAAAGTCGACTTTATTCCTCCACAGTTTGAATTTTGTGATGAACGCATTTCTAAAGGTGACGTTGAGTACGACGCTTTAGTTTTACTTTTGAATAACAATAAAAGTGGCTGGGTTTCTTCGTTTGTCAGCTATGCTCCAATTCAAGTTTATTACTCCCCAGCTTTTAGTGTTAATATTTTAAATAGTAATGTTGTAGTTTCATATAAAACTGACAATGGTTTCCCTCAATTTGTAAAAGAAATACAACATGACTTGGGTAGTGTATGTGCAAAGTACAGCTAACAAGCCATTCAAGCAGGACTTTTAACAGTTGGCTAGGTTCCGCTTCGCTTCACATTTTAGCCAACAATTAAAAGCCTCTTAATGGGGCGTTATGCGGCATTGCGAATTCGATTAAATGTAATTGTGGTAGTTGCCTTTTCTTTATCTTGGTTATTTACGCGTAATTAAATCTATTTCAGTTTTTG
>NZ_JACGUX010000031.1:0-1332 GCF_014076915.1 Colwellia sp. MB02u-14 | reverse complement strand
TTGGGCTTAGCGCTATCCCTCCTTGACTAGCACCTAAAATAACCACGGGAATTAGCCCAACTAAGAAAGAATATAAAATCCATTTAGTGACGATACTCTTCATACTATCCTAGGGTTATAACGCCACGTTAAGCGGCAAATAATAGCTGGCTAAAATGTGTGAGGCACGAACAACAGCCAGCTGTTATTTGTCCGTTTGAACGCCTTGTTAGATGATTTTTCACCTACTGATCAGAGTACTTAATATGTTCACCACTAGGAAGTTTAGGCTTACTCGATGTAAATAATTGCCATATCTCATTTAGTTCACTATTGGTGTGAGCTTTACAATAGTAATGGATATGGGAGCCATAATTCCAGTGGTTTTTATTTTCAGAATAGTCCCTTTGGCTAAAGTAAAAAATATGCCAATAATCATTGTCTGGTAAATACAGTAAATGGATATTAAGAAGTTTTCTAGTTTTAAATTGTTGATCTATTTTATTTGAACATTTAAGCGCTTTTCCATCTAGTTTTCCTGGTTTAGCACGACCCAAAGCATTTAATTGTTCTTTTGTTATTTCTAAATCATTAGGAGTAATCTCTGCAAAATGATTTGCATATAAATATGGTTTTATTACACCCGTCTTTGCAGAGAACAATATTTTCGCAAGAGAATCGGATGAAATAGTGAGATCACGGCATAGTTTCACTATTTCGCTTTTCTTGCGAAGGTTCAATAGATTAATAACTTGAGTGATTTCATCACCTGACATAGAGAATCATCTAACGCCCAAATAACAGGCTAAGTAATGGTTGGCTAAAATTGTGTAGCGAAGCGAAACGTAGCCAACTGTTACGTGTCCTTGTTGATTTTCTTGTTAGGTGCTTTTAGGCCACCAGTTTGGAGTTTCTCTTCCAGTAAACTTAAATTTAGCAGCTAAAGCTTCAATGTCTTTTGCTTTACCCGATATTTCACCTTCACTCCAATTATCCCACTCAAACTTCAATTTACGACCTTCATTTGATAGTTTAACTTTACCGTAATCTATCCATGCATCAAAGCCATCGTATTCGTAGGTTTTGATCCAACCATTATTAAGATGAAATTCTAATATTCGGTTGAAGTCGTCCGTTGGAATATCCTGAATTATTTTTAAACCAAGTGCTTTAAACTTTAAATCGACAGTTTTTCTACCTAATGTGACGACTGGATTCATAGAGCACCTAACGCCCCATTAAGAGGCTTTTAATTGTTGGTTAAAATGTGTAGCGAAGCGGAACCTAACCAACTGTTAAAAGTCCTGCTTGAATGGCTTGTTATGTAGCTTTACGCTGAAACCTCAATAACAT
>NZ_JACGUX010000030.1:0-608 GCF_014076915.1 Colwellia sp. MB02u-14 | reverse complement strand
AAACCATTTTTGGCTAGGTGCAAAACCTTATAACAAGCCATTCAAGCAGGACAAATAACAGCTGGCTATTTGCTCCTTCGTCGCTTATTTTAGCCAACTATCATTTGCCTCTTAATGGGGCGTTATATGTCGCCACTGTTCAAGTAATTATGTTTTGTAACTTGGGCATTTTATTTATTAGTTTGTGCTTATTTCCGTTCTTTTTTGTGGTAACTTTAGCGGCATAAATTAGTTTGTATTTTTGGTTATAGAGTTTTCGCCTAACTTGTTTTGTGGAAATAATTAGCCAAAGTGTAAAAGGCTCAAATTCACGGTTTGGTGGCAAGTGGCGAAAGGTTTTTTAAATCTACTCATTCCACGCTTTAACCTTTTATTGTTCTTGGTAACTTAAGTTTTTGCCATGTAAGCCACATATAACAACACGCCCTGAAGTGGACAACAAGTTAAATTTAGCTAGTTGTTGCAAATTTTAACAACGGCGAACCTCTTCGTTTTAATGCTTCTAAATATTTTGATTCGTTGTAGGGCGTCTTCGTTTTCCAGCACCTAAATACTATCCTAATCCACTTAAAAGCGAGAGACCTTATTATGCTGTTATGTGGTTTACC
>NZ_JACGUX010000029.1:0-1724 GCF_014076915.1 Colwellia sp. MB02u-14 | reverse complement strand
TTGCTCAAGCGCAAATCATCAGGGCGATAGCGTAACAAAGCTAATAAACGCCGAATGTAGAGCTGCTGTCAGATCTTCTTGTTGTAAGAGATGCTATTGCTTGACAAAGGGGAGTCCATGTAGCCTTACTAAGCGGCGAAAAATAGTTGGCTAAAATGTACGAGGAACGAGTGCTAGCCAACTGTTTAGCGTCCGTTTGAGTAACTTGTTAGGGCTTCCTTGAATGCCGAAACCGCACTTAAGCCTGACTGAATATGCCATTTTTGTGCTGAGCCGTAAAGTACGCCCACAAAACCAAGCTTAACTTCACCGCCCCCGCACCAATTTATAGTCACCTCCATAAGTTTTTTATCTGAACCTTTTAAAGTTTCATATACCACTAAAGAAACAATTTTATCAAATCTATCTGTAACCAGGGTGTCACGGATTACATCGGTGCTATATGGAGCATTAATCAAAGTTGGCGCTGAAATCCCAACGACACGAACCACATAAATTGAATTGGACTTTTCAGCCCAACTTGATTCGGATAATTGTAATTCACGACAAGCGAAAGAATCGTATGAAAAAAACAATAATAGTAAGACACCAACTCTACGCATGGACAGCCCTAACGCCCCATTAAGAGGCTTTTAATTGTTGGCTAAAATGTGAAGCGAAGCGGAACCTAGCCAACTGTTAAAAGTCCTGCTTGAATGGCTTGTTAGCCGTTTGTTTCCAAAAGCACCTAGTCGTTGTTTATGGAATAAGAAACTGATTGGATTTTCCATCCTTTGATTGTTTGTACTAGTTGCCAGCTTCCTGAACCCCAGATTTCTTCCTTATCATCGCTATAGAAAATGTAGTCAAAATAAAAGGCGGCAATATTACCGTCGGTGTATATTTTTATATTACTAAATTCTTCTCTTGGCTCTGCATCGACAGAGATAATTTGATCAATAAACTCTTTCGGTGAGGTTGTAAATTCTCTTGTTACTGAAAAGTTTTTATTATCGTCTTTATTTATTTTTTCAATTAAAGCTGTTCGTTTCACCATAATTTTTTCTGAAAAAACACCAACCCAAGAAACTCCTTTTTCAAGAAATAAGCCTAAAAATAACTCTCTATCCTTGTTTTGAATAGACTCTTCAAATACCTTTATTACAGCTCTGATTTTTTGCTCTTCCGAAGCCTCTGCTGAGCAATAATTAATACTGAACACAAAAATAAAAATGGCAAAGATATATTTCATAAAATTTTCCTTAATAATAATTTAATACACATACTTCATTAGAATATGGTTGACGGCTAACGCTTTGCTAAGCGGAAAATAATGGTTGGCTATAATCGCGAAGCGATGGCCAACTGTTATTTTTCCGTTTGAGCAACTTGTTATATGCAGAGAACGTTGAATCAAACTCTGCACGAATTTAAGTTACCCATAAAATAAAAAATAGCCGTGAATTTTTACGCTACTCACAGCTGCCTGAACAAACTAATAGCGTTGCCACCTTTGAAAAAGGTAAAAGAAGCAATGCTTATTAGTGCTGCACTAAACCGAGTTTAGCGTAAAACACTTAGCTAAAAATGTCTTGCCCTAAAACGTATTTATTAAGAGCATATAACGCTTTGCTAAGCGGCTAAGTACAATTTGCTAAAATGCGCGGAGCGCGAGCAAACTGTACGTGTCCGTTTGAGCAACTTGTTATGTGAATTATTTACCATACCTGCGAATAACAGATACC
>NZ_JACGUX010000028.1:0-650 GCF_014076915.1 Colwellia sp. MB02u-14 | reverse complement strand
TAACGCCACGTTAAGCGGCAAAAAATGTTGGCTAAAATTGTGAACGGAGTGAAACAGCCAACTGTTTTTTGTCCGTTTGAACGTCTTGTTAGGTGCTTGTTAACCTACGATTTTAGCTGTCGACTAACTCGTAAGTCTTCTTTTAACTGGTAGCCGTCGGCTTCATCTTTTTTAATCTCTTGTTTGTATTTGTCACAGAGAACATTAATTTTTCCTGAGTAGTCATAGAATTCAATTAGTTTACTTTCGAGTTCACTAGGACTCAGGTTTAGATAATTATTGGTAGTATCAGGTGCATTTCGAAGTAATGTATCTTTGACCGAAAGAGCTTTTTGATATTCATCTTTCCATTCAATCATATCTCCTGAACTAGTTCGACTACGAGCAGCGGTCATATTGGTACGAGACCTATTTGCTAGTTCTAATAATTCCTCAAGTTGAGCTAAATTTGATTTGATATTTAGAACTAATTTCTTTAATTCAATTCTTAGATCTAAAGATTTAATCTTATTAACTCTCCAATTATTAAAAAGAGCTAACCCTATACCAGCAATACCTGTGAGCATACCGACATAGCCTGTCCAATGTGGGTCCGACATATTATTCCTACTCTTAATCGTGCACCGAGATTGTCAAAGCACCTAACGCCC
>NZ_JACGUX010000027.1:0-1198 GCF_014076915.1 Colwellia sp. MB02u-14 | reverse complement strand
TAAAAAACTCACAGCATTGCGACACACTAAACCGTGAATTTTGAGCCACTAATGAAAAGTGAATTTATCACTTACCTACTTTGGCGAAAAACTATTTAACCAAAAACCTAAATAGATTTAATTACGCGTAAATAACCAAGATAAAGAAAAGACAAATACCACAATTACATTTAATCGAATTCGCAATGCCGCATAACGCCACGTTAAGCGGCAAAAAATAGTTGGCTAAAATTGTGAACGGAGTGAAACAGCCAACTGTTTTTTGTCCGTTTGAACGCCTTGTTAGATTTTTTTTAACTCTATTTTTTTAGCTGCCAAAACAAAAAACATAATACTTAGAGTAGTTGTTAAATAATATGGAATATCATTAAAAATAAACAATTGATCAACAAAATCATCTCCAACCAAAAGTGAGCCAATGAATATGGCTACCATCGGTATTAACATTGATAAAACAGAAAATCCAAAACCTGAAGATAAGAGACTATATACTTTAACGCCAGTGGACTTCCATTTACTACGGAAAATAAAATACAGATAGAAAAAGCTAATTAACACTGCGAATTCAAATATTCCCTCAAACAGCCTCTCAATTTCGAATAACTCGTAAGACAAACCCTTCCCCTTAATACGATAAAAAATCTAACGCCCAATTAACAGGCTAAAAATAGTGGGCTAAAATGGAGCGAAGCGAACAGCCCGCTGTTTTTAGTCCTTGTTGAATTACTTGTTAGGCTACTACTTGCTCATAGCCAATAAACCTTGGAATTTAGGTTCGAGTTTATCTTCTATTTTTGCCATACGCTCTTCAATTTTAGTAGTTGAAGAATTAACTTTGTTTAACTGGGTATTTAAAGTAGAGATTTGGCTAGTTAGCTTTTTATTTTGATCTAATATTTGATTATTGGTATGAACTAATGAAGCTAAAGCTACTAATAAAATAGCAATTACGATTGATTGGAAGTTGAAAATTTTATTCATGATATATCCTTAATTTAAGAAACTCTAATCCATTTATATAGTCGTTATTATACAAAAATAGTTTGAATATGGTACAACTTTATTTAGTAGCCTAACGCCCCATTAAGAGGCTTTTAATTGTTGGCTAAAATGTGAAGCGAAGCGGAACCTAGCCAACTGTTAAAAGTCCTGCTTGAATGGCTTGTTATACGCACTTTTGAAATAACCACCAAGATTA
>NZ_JACGUX010000026.1:0-253 GCF_014076915.1 Colwellia sp. MB02u-14 | reverse complement strand
AGCCCGAGGCTTTTGGATCGGGCTTCTCTTAATATTCGTGGAGAATGTCCTACGCTCACATGGGCTTTACTTCGATATAAGCCACACGACCGTCGGCGCACCGGTAATGCTGTGGCGATTTCGGTGAGTTTTTGTTGTTTTTCAAATGCCAGACAGCAAAAAGCCCGAGGCTTTTGGATCGGGCTTCTCTTAATATTCGTGGAGAATGTCCTACGCTCACATGGGCTTTACTTCGATATAAGCCACACGACCG
>NZ_JACGUX010000025.1:0-1554 GCF_014076915.1 Colwellia sp. MB02u-14 | reverse complement strand
GCGATAAATGTATTCATTGCTCTGATTTAAATGAATCACAATTGGCTCAATTAAAAGCGCAGCATCAAGAAACTCTCGAAGATAATTCTACCTTTGGTAAATACCTATTATTTGGTTCGGCAATTATAGGTTTACTATTGCTTCTTAGTTTTTTATAGTAGGTATATCAGCAGTTTACACATAACAAGCTATTCAAGCGGGACAAATTACAGTTGGCTAGTTCCGCTCCGCTTCACATTTTAGCCAACTACAATTTGCCCCTTAATAGGGCGTTAGTTGCCTTTATTCTGGTGGGAAATTCTGCTTTTGGTGTAAAACTCGCATTATTCTAATCGTATCACCATCAACCCAATAAGAAACAATCATTGATATTTCAGGAATGATTAACACTCTTCCACGAAAAATGTCTCTTTTAACACCCATTAGTGGGTGTTCTATTAAGTTTTCAACTTTAGCTTCAATAGTTTGATCAGTTTTTTCTGCTGCACTTGGGTTAAAATCAAAAAGAAATTCAAATATTTTTTCACGATCATTTAGTGACTCTTCTTCCCAAAAGATCATGATTTGTCTCTATTACGGATTTTTTGTTTTCTTGCTTCCATTAATGTTTTTGCTTCATCATGTACAATAAAATTAGCTTTTCCGTTATCAAACTTGTCAAATGCTGCATTTATTTGTTCCGATAACCATGCATCATGACTTATAGTTTTTCTCTGTTCTTCTGCTAAACCTTCTGCAAGTTCTCGGCATGCGTCGCTAAGAGTACGGCCTTGGCTTTCGGCCATTTGTTGCGCCAAACGTTTCGTTTCTTCATCAACTCTAAATTGAATGCGAGTGTCCATAATAAGTTACCTTAAATTAATGTTGTACTCACAAATGTTAGCACTACAATTAATCCAAGGCAACTAACAAGTTGCTTAAACGGACAAAAAACAGTTGGCTTCCCTCACTTCGTTCGTTATTGTAGCCAAACTATTTTTAGCCGCTTAGCAAAGCGTTATACGTAAAGGAGAGTCCGCAGATGGAATTGAATTCAATGGAAGATGTTAAAGCTATAGCTGAGTTTCAAAAAATAGAGCAACTTCAACGCATAGAAAAAAAACTACATAGATTGAGTTTTACGCCTCTTTACGCAGCTATAATGATCATTATTTATAATATATGGTCAATTTGGTTTGTTAATAATTATTCGACAGCAATGAACCATGGGATATTAGCCATAATAGTTATTGGTGTTTGTAGATCAAATGTTGAACGTACAGATTTATTAAGACAATTGTTTGAATTAAAGTATGGTAAATAAAATACGTATAACAAGCCATTCAAGCAGGACAAATAACAGCTGGCTATTTGCTCCTTCGTCGCTTATTTTAGCCAACTATTATTTGCCTCTTAATGGGGCGTTATACGCACATGGAGTGTTTGTGAGAATTATTGCTGTTTTTATTTTACTTTTTACATCTTTTCAATCTATAGCTGGATTGCCCCCTGAAATAAGTTTTGAGCAGGCATCTCTTCTAGGAATCAATGTTAGCTTAAAGGGAGACTTAGGCG
>NZ_JACGUX010000024.1:0-381 GCF_014076915.1 Colwellia sp. MB02u-14 | reverse complement strand
ACCAATAAACCCAGTTGGGCTGGCTTTAGCGCCACAACAGGCGCATTAACCGGCACGCCGACTAATGATGATGTGGGCGTGACGGCGGGGATTGTGATAACGGCCACCGATAGCGCCGGTGCTACCGCCAGCTTAACCGCCTTTAGCGTGACGGTGTCAAATACCAATGACGCACCGGTTATCACCGGTACGCCCACCATAACCGTGGCACAAGATGAGGCTTACCGCTTTACGCCAAGCGTCAGTGATGTCGATGCAGGCGACACCCAAACCTTTAGTATCACCAATAAACCCAGTTGGGCTGGCTTTAGCGCCACAACAGGCGCATTAACCGGCACGCCGACTAATGATGATGTGGGCGTGACGGCGGGGATTGTGATA
>NZ_JACGUX010000023.1:0-288 GCF_014076915.1 Colwellia sp. MB02u-14 | reverse complement strand
AATTGTGCTTTAAGTCATTACAATAAATTAATTGAAGTATCGTTATTCAGAAAAAAAAAGCCTGCAAATATTTGCAGGCTTATCTTATGTGGCTCCTCAACCTGGACTTGAACCAGGGACAAACGCTCGTTTTATTTAAGCACAGTCCGTTGCTCTACCAACTGAGCTATTGAAAAATTGTGCTTTAAGTCATTACAATAAATTAATTGAAGTATCGTTATTCAGAAAAAAAAAGCCTGCAAATATTTGCAGGCTTATCTTATGTGGCTCCTCAACCTGGACTTGAAC
>NZ_JACGUX010000022.1:0-259 GCF_014076915.1 Colwellia sp. MB02u-14 | reverse complement strand
AATCTGGCTCCCGCAACCAACTTAAGATATAAGTATAAAATCAGGTCGTCAGTTCACTCTTCAAAGATATGGGCTGCCACAACCAATTCTTCTAAAGAGAATTAAAACCTTTAGGGCTTCCTACTATTGTAGGACATTCGGACGCGGGATGGAGCAGTCTGGTAGCTCGTCGGGCTCATAACCCGAAGGTCGTCAGTTCAAATCTGGCTCCCGCAACCAACTTAAGATATAAGTATAAAATCAGGTCGTCAGTTCACTC
>NZ_JACGUX010000021.1:0-1702 GCF_014076915.1 Colwellia sp. MB02u-14 | reverse complement strand
GGTTCGAACGTCTTGTTAGAAACATTGGATGTTTGCCGTTCAATATTCGTAACCAACAGAGGCATATTCCACTTATCAAATATAGTAAACTAATCGATTGATAAATGGATTGGTCCAACTATAAGGCGTTCAAACGGACAAAAAACAGTTGGCTGTTTCACTCCGTTCACAATTTTAGCCAACAATTTTTTGCCGCTTAACGTGGCGTTATGCGGTCAGCGCGAATTCAGTTTAAATTGTTTTTCACGGTTAGCGTTTTGTAAAGATTTTGGCACTTGTTGCCTTTTCTTTATTTTGGTAACTTAAATGCCAAACATTCTGTTTAAGCTTTTGGTTAAACAGTTTTTTGCCAGTTTAATATTGGTGATAAACGCCACTTTATTTAAGTGGCTCAAAATTCATGGTTTGGTGTGTCGCACTGCGTAGGAGTTTTTTAACGCTACGGTCGGGCTGCCACGAAATCTTATATAAATTGCGTAGTTTGTGGTATTCACAACCAGCGCATAACAAGTTGCTCAAACGGACAAATAACAGCTGGCTGCGCTCGTGCCTCGCACATTTTAGCCAACTATTATTTGCCCCTTAGCAAAGCGTTATATTGCACAAGGAGGTCTGGTGAGTATCGTTGAGAATATCGAAAATTCTTTTTATCCTGAGGTCTATTCTCAATCACTTCCGAAAGGCACTGAATTGAGTTTATGTTTATTTCAAAAAAATGGACTAGCTAAATACGTATTAGCTGTTAAGGATTTTGATTCAAACTTAGATATTAAAACTCAAATAGCAAACGCCCGTAAATCTATTCGGCAGCAAACTTCAGCTATGTGGCTGTTGAAAGAAATTGGTGCATACATCGTATTTGTTTGCGATGAACTTCCAGACATAACGAAGTCCCACTTAAAAATAGATCGTACTGGCTTTCATGCTGTTATCGTCCAAGGTGTCCATTTAATTTCAAAGTCAGGTGATCATTTGTTTAATCATACTCAATGGCTAAACAAGTCATTTGGTGGCACTGAAAGTATTGCTTCTAGGCTAGTGAATAGTGCAATATAACAAGGGTTTTCAAGACGGACAAATTACAGTTCGCTTTTTGTTCGTTCCTCACTTATTTTAGCCAACTGCAATTTGCCGCTTAAAACGGCGTTAGTTGCCAAGGAGTTTGCATCATGGATGAGTCTACAATTGAAGCTTTATTTATTATTCTGTTCGCAGTTTTACCTTGTGGTATTTTCGGGTATCTAATCGCTTTTAAAGGGCGCAGAGGTTTAATTTCGGGTTACAGTGAAAAGAACTTTTCTAATCCTCAAGCATTTGGAAAAAGTGTAGGTGTAAGCCTAATATTGTTTTCTGTTTTTATGGTATTTATCGCATATTTTTGGCACCTGGGTCTTCTTACAGAAAATCGAATGGCTTCTTATGTTTTATTACTCATTATTGGTGTAGTGTTAAATTACTTTTATGGTATTGTTAAATATCGTAAAAAAGGCAACTAACAAGCAACTCAAGACGGACACAAACAGTTGGCTGTGCTCGTACCTCGCAAATTATAGCCAACTATTTTTAGCCACTTAGTAGGGCGTTAGGTGCTTTGACAATCTCGGTGCACGATTAAGAGTAGGAATAATATGTCGGACCCACATTGGACAGGCTATGTCGGTATGCTCACAGGTATTGCTGGTATAGGGTTAGCTCTTTTTAA
>NZ_JACGUX010000020.1:0-1088 GCF_014076915.1 Colwellia sp. MB02u-14 | reverse complement strand
GGTATCTGTTATTCGCAGGTATGGTAAATAATTCACATAACAAGTTGCTCAAACGGACACGTACAGTTTGCTCGCGCTCCGCGCATTTTAGCAAATTGTACTTAGCCGCTTAGCAAAGCGTTATACGTTTAAGGATATTTATGGAGATTAAGGCTTGTCCAGAATGTACAAAAAGGATTTCGCGCAGTTGGTATGTCTTTAGTGGATTAAATGAATCTTATAGTTGTATTCATTGTTCAGCTCTTATTAAGTGGAATGATAATGCTTATTTTTTTAGAATTTCTCAAATTGTTTTATTTGTAATATTATTCTATTCGTTTTTTACTTTATCTAAAATTATTGGTGTAGGTTTTTTATTAGCTCTTTCTCTTACAGAAGTAATCTCAAACTTTATTCCATCTAAATGGCTTGTTAAGTTGGGTAATAAATAAACGTATAACAAGCCATTCAAGCAGGACTTTTAACAGTTGGTTAGGTTCCGCTTCGCTACACATTATAACCAACAATTAAAAGCCACTTAATGGGGCGTTAGGTAACTAAAGGAGTAGCTATCATGCCCGGAGAAATTGTTGGAGAAGTATTTTCTGGGATTTTCAGGTTCATCTTCAGATTATTTGTCGAAATAATAGTCGAGATATTTATAAAAGGCTTGGGCTATCTAATTTATCGCCCATTCAATAAAAACGTAGATCCTGATGGATTTAGAGTAGCAATTTTAGGTTTAGTTATTTGGGTCTTAATTTTCTTTGCTGCCTATGAGATTATGGCATTTATGGAAATTGATAGTTGCTTAGATTCTGGTGGTAGTTACAATTACCAACTTGATTCTTGTGAACAAAGTATCAATTAAATCAGGCTTTTGTGGTAACCGTTACCTAACAAGCCATTCAAGCAGGACAAATAACAGTTGGCTATTTGCTCCTTCGTCGCTTATTTTAGCCAACCATTATTTGCCTCTTAATGGGGCGTTATGCGGCATTGCGAATTCGATTAAATGTAATTGTGGTATTTGTCTTTTCTTTATCTTGGTTATTTACGTGTAATTAAATCTATTTTAGTTTGTGGTTAAATAGTTTTTTCGCCAAAGC
>NZ_JACGUX010000019.1:0-583 GCF_014076915.1 Colwellia sp. MB02u-14 | reverse complement strand
GGCGTTATAACCCTAGGATAGTATGAAGAGTATCGTCACTAAATGGATTTTATATTCTTTCTTAGTTGGGCTAATTCCCGTGGTTATTTTAGGTGCTAGTCAAGGAGGGATAGCGCTAAGCCCAATCATATTAATGCTGAGCATTTTAATAGGTCTATTTGGTGCAACCATTCATGTGAATATATTTTCATTTACTAAAGGTAGCAAAAAACAGAAAATTAAATCTTCACTATTCGGGTTTGTTGCATTAACTTTTGTAGCCTTAGTCTTTTATAGCAATAGCCAATGTAATCTCACGGAAGATCAAACTAAAAACCGAATTTTGAGGCATATTGATAAAAAAGAAAATTTAGATGTTAAGTACCTAGGTGAATACAAATTCAATGAAGAAAGTTGCCAAGGTAGCTTTAATTATAATGATCCAAATAACTCATTTAGGTTTATAGTAGACGAGCTTCAAAATATCTACTTTGACAGAGGGTAATCGGGTTATAACAAGCTGTTCAAGCGGGACAAAAAACAGTTTGCTGTTTCGTCCCTCAACATTTTAGCAAACAATTTTTTGCCCCTTAACAGGGCGTTA
>NZ_JACGUX010000018.1:0-295 GCF_014076915.1 Colwellia sp. MB02u-14 | reverse complement strand
TTGAAAAATTGTGCTTTAAGTCATTACAATAAATTAATTGAAGTATCGTTATTCAGAACAAAAAAAGCCTGCAAATATTTGCAGGCTTATCTTATGTGGCTCCTCAACCTGGACTTGAACCAGGGGCAAACGCTCTTTTTATTTAAGCACAGTCCGTTGCTCTACCAACTGAGCTATTGAAAAATTGTGCTTTAAGTCATTACAATAAATTAATTGAAGTATCGTTATTCAGAACAAAAAAAGCCTGCAAATATTTGCAGGCTTATCTTATGTGGCTCCTCAACCTGGACTTGAA
>NZ_JACGUX010000017.1:0-944 GCF_014076915.1 Colwellia sp. MB02u-14 | reverse complement strand
TTAAAAAGAGCTAACCCTATACCAGCAATACCTGTGAGCATACCGACATAGCCTGTCCAATGTGGGTCCGACATATTATTCCTACTCTTAATCGTGCACCGAGATTGTCAAAGCACCTAACGCCCCATTAAGAGGCTTTTAATTGTTGGTTATAATGTGTAGCCAAGCGGAACCTAACCAACTGTTAAAAGTCCTGCTTGAATGGCTTGTTAGGCATTTCTCGATACCTGTTAAGAACTTCTTCAACTGCCACCATGCCACTCTTATTTTTAAGTTTTAGTATTTCCAAAAACTGATAAGAATTAAGCTTATCTAATTCTGAATTTGGTCGTTGAGTTTTTACCGTTGTATCCCCACCATTTTTCAGTAAATATTCAAGGTACACTGCATTATTAAATAAAATTGCTTCATGTACAGCGGTAAACCCTTCGTATGATTGGTTTATGGGTAAGCCACGCGAAACAACCTCATCTAATACACTAAACAATCTTTTATCAGAATTTCCTCCATTCCTACCCAGCGCTCTCCCAACCCAAAGGATAAAAGGCATGTCACAGATTCCTACGACCTTATACTTTTCTCCACAATTTGAATAAGGGTAATCAAAGGTTTGTAAAACCCATAACGCAATGTTAGGGCTGATAAACAAACCATTTTTAGAATAAGGATTATATGTCTGTTCATCACTATTTGAACCCGCAACAATAGTTAAACTATACGCATCTTCAAGCATCACTAAAGTTCGATTTAATACAGGGATCAAACTAATGAGAAAAACTAAGAATAATATTAGAAACGACTGCCTCATAGATTAATGCCTAACGAATGATATGGACTCCCCTACTAACGGCATCTATGTGCCATATTGAAAGTGTAAGCATTCAATCAAAGGAGAGTCCATATGTCTTTAATTAAAGTCGTTGGCATCGATTTAGCCAAACTTG
>NZ_JACGUX010000016.1:0-220 GCF_014076915.1 Colwellia sp. MB02u-14 | reverse complement strand
AAGCCTTGGCTTTAATATGAACTGACTATCAAAATATTCAAGAAGTGGTCGTCCGTGAAGAATTTGAACCTTCGAGATAAACGGTTTAACGGTTAAAAGCCTTGGCTTTAATATGAACTGACTATTGAAATATTTAAGAAGTGGTCGGCCGTGAAAGGTTTGAACCTTCGAGATAAACGGTTTAACGGTTAAAAGCCTTGGCTTTAATATGAACTGACTA
>NZ_JACGUX010000015.1:0-406 GCF_014076915.1 Colwellia sp. MB02u-14 | reverse complement strand
TAACGCCCCATTAAGAGGCTTTTAATTGTTGGTTAAAATGTGTAGCGAAGCGGAACCTAACCAACTGTTAAAAGTCCTGCTTGAATGGCTTGTTATGTAGCTTTACGCTGAAACCTCAATAACATATTACCTAAGAAATACGAGAGCGGAATCACTAGAAAATTTCCGACAGTTGACATTAAAAACCAACCTAAAAGCATTTCTGGCTCATATTCATTATTGTAATAAATACCATAAGCCCAGTAAATTGCCAAAACAACATACGTAATTAAACCGCTACCCATGATACGCGTATATTTACTATGTTTATGAGTAATAACTCCAGATAACACAGCTATTAATATCAATTCAATAATCAAGACTCACAAACCTATAGTGCTACATAACGCCCCATTAAGAGGCAAAT
>NZ_JACGUX010000014.1:0-1486 GCF_014076915.1 Colwellia sp. MB02u-14 | reverse complement strand
AACGAAGACGCCCTACAACGAATCAAAATATTTAGAAGCATTAAAACGAAGAGGATCGCCACTGTTAAAATTTGCAATAAATAGCTAAATTTTACTAGTTGTCCACCTCAGGGCGTGTTGTTAGCACTATTTTATGAGAACAACCAAACTTGATTTAATTTCACAGTTTTTACGAATGTAGAAATTTTTAACATATAATTCTTTAGTTTTATATTGTTTATCTTCTACTTTAAATAATACGTCACCAGAAAAAATAGCATCATTAGAATTTGACGCCTCGACTATATTTTTCCATTTAGTAATATCAAAATCACAAGACTCACTAACCTTTGAAAAATTTTCGAGGTGTAATTTTTTAGACGCTGAATGGTTTTGATTTGCCGCTAATGCAGCAAAACTTAAGATACTTACAAGTGATACTAGAATCCGTTTCAAGATTGATTTCCTTATAGTGCTAACGCCCCATTAAGAGGCAAATAATAGTTGGCTAAAATAAGCGACGAAGGAGCAAATAGCCAACTGTTATTTGTCCTGCTTGAATGGCTTGTTATAGGGCATTAACCCCATAAAAATTATTGACCTATCACTTCGAGAACATCATCACTTAATAAGTGTTCTTTACCTCTAAAAACATCAAGAGTTCCAGGTGCTGATTTACTATTACCAAGAAGACTAACATAACAACGATATGTATATTTACCATTAGTAAATGAGTAATGATGGTTACCACCACTTCCATCAAATGCCATTTTTCCGTTAAATAAAACTAAATCAGGTTTAACATTCGTTTTTTTATTAATACTCCAAGATGTATAACGATAATTATAGTCACCAAGATCATCAATCCTTATATGAAATTTGGCTGTCTTCCACTCTAAAATTGGTTTTTTATAATCACTTATACTCGAATGCAAAGTTTGCTTTTGTTTCTCTATTAAACTTTGCTCAAAAGCTTTTTCTTTAGCTGTGTGATAATTTATTGCATTGATTTTTCCATTCGAATCTAGCCAAAGTTTACCATTGGAAAACATAGTCCCACGCCACCCCATCTGCCTCCAATCTTTATCCACATCAGAATTAGATATTAAATCAATCAACTCTTTATCAAAAACTTCATCGAACCGATTAATTAATTCTGTTTTATTTTTAATAAAAGGTATTGGTAATTTTCGTTTTAGCGGATAAGAAATTAATGTCGAAATTGTATTTTTATTTTGACTTTTAAATGCACCTATAATTGGAAATATGTAATCATTTTCTTTTTTATCTACAGCAAAGGAGTTTGATGCAAAAACGATAGTTAACACTAATATTATTTTACTGAAAAACTTCATATATCCTCAACACTTTGATGTGCCCTATAACGCCCCATTAAGAGGCTTTTAATTGTTGGCTAAAATGTGAAGCGAAGCGGAACCTAGCCAACTGTTAAAAGTCCTGCTTGAATGGCTTGTTATACGCACTTTTGAAATAACCACCAAGATTA
>NZ_JACGUX010000013.1:0-713 GCF_014076915.1 Colwellia sp. MB02u-14 | reverse complement strand
ATGTTATTGAGGTTTCAGCGTAAAGCTACATAACAAGCCATTCAAGCAGGACTTTTAACAGTTGGTTAGGTTCCGCTTCGCTACACATTTTAACCAACAATTAAAAGCCTCTTAATGGGGCGTTATACGTTTAGGGGGCTTGGTGGTGAATTACTTGATGAAGTTAACGTTTCTACTTTTATCTATTGCGGCATTTACTTTTAGTAATTATTGTCTCGCTGAAAACGAAAATTCAACAGCTATTGAGATTGCGACTAAATATTTAATAGAAGTTAAAAAATGGAAGTGTGGCGAATTTATTGTTGATGTAGACAGTTTTAAAGTCGTCGTGTTAAAAGGCAATAGCACTGAGAATGAAAATAAAAATAATATAGTTGTTATTCGCTCTACACATAAAGACGATTTGCACTCAAAAGTTCCTGGTGGAGGCAAATCTCTCGCCATAGAAGTTGACTTACTAAATAAGAAAGTAATAAGTGCATTGCATTACCAGTAAAAACGTATAACAAGCAACTCAAGACGGACACAAACAGTTGGCTGTGCTCGTACCTCGCAAATTATAGCCAACTATTTTTAGCCGCTTAGTAGGGCTACATGGACTCCCCTTTGTCAAGCAATAGCATCTCTTACAACAAGAAGATCTGACAGCAGCTCTACATTCGGCGTTTATTAGCTTTGTTACGCTATCGCCCTGATGATTTGCGCTTGAGCAA
>NZ_JACGUX010000012.1:0-518 GCF_014076915.1 Colwellia sp. MB02u-14 | reverse complement strand
AATTATTGCTGTTTTTATTTTACTTTTTACATCTTTTCAATCTATAGCTGGATTGCCCCCTGAAATAAGTTTTGAGCAGGCATCTCTTCTAGGAATCAATGTTAGCTTAAAGGGAGACTTAGGCGAGAATGGAGCTTGTAGCAGTTTAAACATATATACGCCGTTTTCTCACCCAGAACACCCTGAATATAAAGGCGTTAGAGGTGTTGTTTATATATACAAAGGTGCAACTCTTATATCTGCTACAGCGCTTAAAGTTGATCTGTCTAACGAAACTACTCAGGCTAAAATGTCTGGTTGTTTGCCGCTATCAAAAGAATATAATGTGGTTCTATTAATAACATATGTTCCTAAAGAGGGGGTACTTGTTTGTCCTCCAGGGTATGGAATTGATAATCTTGGTGGTTATTTCAAAAGTGCGTATAACAAGCCATTCAAGCAGGACTTTTAACAGTTGGCTAGGTTCCGCTTCGCTTCACATTTTAGCCAACAATTAAAAGCCTCTTAATGGGGCGTTA
>NZ_JACGUX010000011.1:0-225 GCF_014076915.1 Colwellia sp. MB02u-14 | reverse complement strand
ACCACATAAACCACGATTGCTCCTTTGCGCTGATTATTCCATATAATTTTCAGGCATCGCTAATGCGGCAACGCCAGAATCAACCGCAGCTTGGGCAACAGCAAGTGCAACTCGACCACATAAACCACGATTGCTCCTTTGCGCTGATTATTCCATATAATTTTCAGGCATCGCTAATGCGGCAACGCCAGAATCAACCGCAGCTTGGGCAACAGCAAGTGCAAC
>NZ_JACGUX010000010.1:0-238 GCF_014076915.1 Colwellia sp. MB02u-14 | reverse complement strand
GGCGTTATGTGTAAAGGATTTCACAATGTCTGTAGGAATGAGTCTAGCAATGAAAGCTAAGCAGCCGAAACAAAAACGCTGTGATAGATGTGAATTATATACACCGGAAGCAAGCGATAAATGTATTCATTGCTCTGATTTAAATGAATCACAATTGGCTCAATTAAAAGCGCAGCATCAAGAAACTCTCGAAGATAATTCTACCTTTGGTAAATACCTATTATTTGGTTCGGCAATT
>NZ_JACGUX010000009.1:0-242 GCF_014076915.1 Colwellia sp. MB02u-14 | reverse complement strand
TACATTTATCGCTTGCTTCCGGTGTATATAATTCACATCTATCACAGCGTTTTTGTTTCGGCTGCTTAGCTTTCATTGCTAGACTCATTCCTACAGACATTGTGAAATCCTTTACACATAACGCCACATTAAGCGGCAAAAAATTGTTGGCTAAAATGTTGAACGAAGTGAAAACAGCCAACTGTTTTTTGTCCGTTTGAATGCCTTGTTATGCGACTTTTACATTACCACAAATCGTACAA
>NZ_JACGUX010000008.1:0-763 GCF_014076915.1 Colwellia sp. MB02u-14 | reverse complement strand
AGTCGACAGCTAAAATCGTAGGTTAACAAGCACCTAACAAGACGTTCAAACGGACAAAAAACAGTTGGCTGTTTCACTCCGTTCACAATTTTAGCCAACATTTTTTGCCGCTTAACGTGGCGTTAGGTGTTTCAATAGTTCAGATGGAAATTGTAGACTTTATTGCTAAATCACTAATTATAATCATTTTGGTTTTTGCACCAATTTTTTGTGTGTATAAAAAATATAGTTTTGTGAAGTTATATTTGATTTCAGCACTTATGATATCTTTTATGCTCATTATAGGCGGATATTGGCCTCATTTTTACACCGAGGTACGCCTTGATTTAATGGGTTATGATTCTCTCGGTATGTCTGAAGCAGAACGGTTGCAAAATGTTGCCCCTGAAATGCACGAACAGGCGACGCAACTTCATTGGTCAAATATGGGAGTTGGCTGGCCGTTGAAAGTTATTATTTGGATGGTTATTTTATTACCTTATCCTTTAATTGTTTGGCTTTTCGGGTTCGGTTTTAAAAAATTAAAATTACGGTTTAGTGCCAAAAACACCTAACAAGAAATTCAACAAGGACAAAAAACAGTTGGTTTTTGCTCCTTCGTCGCTTATTTTAACCAACTATTTTTTGCCTGTTAATTGGGCGTTATGTGTAAAGGATTTCACAATGTCTGTAGGAATGAGTCTAGCAATGAAAGCTAAGCAGCCGAAACAAAAACGCTGTGATAGATGTGAATTATATACACCGGAAGCAAGCGATAAATGTA
>NZ_JACGUX010000007.1:0-77476 GCF_014076915.1 Colwellia sp. MB02u-14 | reverse complement strand
TCCATTTGTGCAGCACCAGTGATCATGTTTTTGATGTAATCGGCGTGACCAGGACAATCTACGTGTGCGTAGTGACGAGCTTCTGTATCGTACTCGATGTGAGAAGTATTGATTGTAATACCACGTTCACGCTCTTCAGGAGCATTATCGATTTGTGCGAAATCTTTAACTTCACCACCGTGTACTTTAGTTAATACTGCAGAGATAGCAGCTGTTAAAGTAGTTTTACCGTGATCAACGTGTCCGATAGTACCAACGTTTACATGCGGTTTTAAACGTTCAAATTTTGCTTTAGCCATTATGTAATGCCTCTGAAATAAATTAACAAAAATAAAATAAATTTAATTAGATAGAAATCTTAAGGAATGGTGCTGATAGGCAGATTCGAACTGCCGACCTCACCCTTACCAAGGGTGCGCTCTACCAACTGAGCCATATCAGCAATCACTTAAAGATGGAGCGGACGGCGAGAATCGAACTCGCAGCTTTAGCTTGGAAGGCTAAGGTATTACCACTATACGACGTCCGCTTTTCTATCTTTAACATTGTAAAGTGGTGGAGGGAGGTGGATTCGAACCACCGAAGGCTGAGCCGTCAGATTTACAATCTGATCCCTTTGGCCACTCGGGAACCCCTCCAATACTTTTACAACAATTTTATTAATGGTGCCGACTGCCGGAGTCGAACTGGCGACCTACTGATTACAAGTCAGTTGCTCTACCAACTGAGCTAAGTCGGCACTACATTAAGTGGTGCGAATTCTAGTGGAATGTTTTGTCCCTTGCAAGCGTAAAAACAAAATAAAACCATGTTTTTAACCTTTTGATGTTTTTTTAATCGCCTAGCGTCGAAAGTCACCACAATGTATCGATATAACGAAAGCGTCAATGACTTAAAACCTTTGCATCCCGAGAAAAACAAGCTCGTTAATAATATGATGTTTAGTTGTCAATAAAGCGCCTAATTTTTCTGCGTTACCGCCAGTGATTAATACTTTATCTAATGAAACTTGTTTGTTCGCTTGTTTGATGCCTTGTTCAATAAAGCCAAGTGTTGCTGCCCAGCAAGCATTATTAACGCAATCAGAAGTATTACGGCCAAAAGAAACATTAGTATGGTGTTCCTGAGTAGCAAGCACTTGCGAAGTATTTGAGAGCAGACTGTTAAATAAAATATCAATACCGGGTAAAATCCAACCGCCTAAATGGCCACCATTATTGTCGAGTAAGTCAACAGTAGTTGCTGTGCCTGCATCAATAATAAGTATATTTTTATTCTTATACAAAATGTTAGCCGCAAGTAACGTTAACCACCGGTCAATACCCAACGTTGCGGGTTGTTGATAAGCTGAGGTAACACCAAATCGTTCACTTTCACTTTTAACATTCAAAAGTTCAATACTGTGTTGTTCCGCAAACTTTAAAAATACATCAACTAAATAAGCTTCACTGACGCTCGCGACAATAATTTTTTGTATTGATTGGGTGATGTTTGCTAGCCATTTTTCATTAATCACTTCATTACGTTCACTTTGCACTTCTGATAAAACACCTTGCTGTTCAAAAGTATATTTAGTGCGGGTATTGCCAATATCGACTAATAATCTCATGACTCTCCCCTCAAGCTAACTTCGCCACCATATACAGGAGCTACTTGGCCATCAACGTCTAATAACAAGCCGCCTTGATTATTAATACCCCGACAAATGCCTTTTTTCTCACGAGCGCCCGTGATTAACCTGACGGGTTTATTCATATAAAAATCTTGCTTAGCCCATTCACTTACCATCGTTAACAGCCCTTCATTTTGGTGCTGTTGCAACCTTAAAGAAAGCTTGGTTATTAACATGGCCGCTAGCTCATTTCGATCAATAGTCTTTTGAGGGGGCTGTTTGCTACTCTTGCTGCTAGTTATCGCTTGCTGTAGATCTGTCCAAGGTTGGTCAACTTTTTCTGCACTTTTTTGTGGCATATTAATATTTAAACCAATTCCTATTACACAATGACACGGTTCAAGTGCCTGCCCTTCTAAATCAATAAGAATACCGGCGAGCTTAACCCCACCAAAGTAAATATCATTTGGCCACTTCAACTGTACATCTATTTGATAAAGCACTTTTATTGCATCGCTCACTGCCAATGCTGAAACAACACTTAGCCCCATTGCCGTTGCTATACCTTGTTCTAGGTGCCAATACATTGACATATATATGTGTGAACCAAAAGGAGAGATCCACTTTCTACCACGACGGCCGCGACCTGAATCTTGATATTCCGCTAAACAGACTTGTAAATTATGATTTTGATTGGGTAAACGGCGCAATAAATAACTGTTTGTCGAATCAATAATATTATGCACTTCAACTTTATTCCTTTGACCCAGTTCGTTAAGTTTTTGTTGAATGTTTTTTTCATTTAGTAAGGTTAACGGTTCAGAAAGTTTATAGCCTTTTCCGGTAACGCTGTAAATATCAAGGCCCATATCTATTAAGGAGGTAATATGGTTTGATATTGCTGCACGACTCACGCCTAATTGTTCGCCCAACCACTGCCCAGAGACGAACTGGCCATTGGCTAAATATTGTATGAGCTGCTCACGAATTGCTTTTGCCATGATTAGCTTATTCCTCCTAAAATCACTTCGCCCTGCTCACCAAGTATTCTTACTTCTGGTTGAAGATATATTGCAAAACGTTCAAAAACTTTTTTTTGTACATAAATAGCTAAATCTTTGATGTCACATCCTCTCGCTGAATCAAAATTGGTAAGTACCAACGCTTGTTTATCATGTACCCCAGCACCATTGATCTGAAATCCCTTCAACGCTGACTTTTCAATTAACCACCCTGCGGCTAATTTCACCTTACCGTTATCTTGTGGATAATGAGGGATTTCTGGATGATCACGCTGTAATAACAGAAACTGCTCTGCGCTGATCACGGGGTTTTTAAAAAAACTCCCCGCATTGGGAATAACATTTGGATCAGGCAATTTACTGTTTCTTATTTTAATGACAGCCTGCATAATATCTTTAGCACTGCAATCTTTAGGTAACTCCTTAAGCCCCTGATAACTAAGTTTTGCCTGCCAATTTTTTGTGAAGCGTAAAGTAATATCAGTGATAATACCTTTATTTTTTAACTCTTGTTTAAAAACACTGTGTCGATAATTAAACTTGCACTGAGTTTTAGTGAACTGATGAGATTTATTATCAGTAAAATCAAACCAAGTAACACGCTCGATAAAGTCCGCAACTTCTACGCCATACGCGCCGATATTTTGCACAGGAGCTGCACCAACACTGCCAGGAATAAGGGCTAGATTTTCAAGACCGTTAATACCTTGGTTAATACAAAAACAAACAAGATCATGCCAGTTTTCACCACACGCAGCATTCACCTCATAAAAATCTTTTGTCTCATGAACAATAATGCCTAAAAATTCAGGTTTAATAATCGCTGGCATAATGTCTTCGACAAAAAGTGTATTACTACCCTCCCCTAAAATATAAAAGCATCCGCGCGTTACACTAGCTAGTAATTGTAGTTCTTCCTCATCTTTTGGGTAATAAATAACGGGAGTCGTTGCGTCTACAGCAAAGCTGTTATTTTTTTGTAGGGAAAATTTTTGCTGTGATTTCATAGTATAAATAGAAGTATAGGCTGGTAAAAATTTTGTCTTATTCTACCCCAGTTTTCAATAAGCGGAAGCACTTAATAGCTAGAAGAGCATTAACCTTGATTGCGTACCGGCAATTTAACAATATTATTTGTCCGTTCGTTGTAATACTTATTTTGATATTTATCAGAATCTATATTTTGACTATGATTAATAACAATACCTCCTATTGGAGCATTTACTTGCTTAAGCATACGCAGACCTGTTGTGATTTGTTCTCGCTTAGTTTTCTCACCATGAACCACATACAATACCGTTTCCACTAGTTTAGAAATAATGACAGCATCACTGACTGCATTAACCGGGGGAGTCTCTATAATAATGCGATCATAAAAATTACCAAACACTTTAATCAGCATATTAAAACGTTTCATAGATAAAAAAGCTAACGGATTAGCAGGAGAAATACCTGAGGTTAAAATATCTAACTTTAAATTTTTGTCACGAATAATACATTCATTAATCTGATGTGTTTTTGCTAATAAGTTTGATAATCCGGGACGATGCGGACTCAAATTCATATTTCTCGCCACCGTTGGATGTCGCATATCAGCCTCAATAAGCAAGACTTTTTCCATTTCACTAAACGAGCGAGCGAGATGAAGCGCGACCGTAGACTTACCTTCATTAGGTACAGAGGATGTTATCGCAATCACTTTAGCTGGCTTACTTTCTCCACTAAATAATAAAGAGGTTCTTAAGGTACGTACTGCTTCGGTAAAACGATTATCCGTATAGTAGGGATCATTCTTCTTATCAGTACTTGATGTTTGGAACTTTGGCAAAATCGCCAGAATAGGTGCTTCAGTAAAGTTTTCGAGTTTACGGCGCGAGTTTAGCGTATCCATTAACAGCTCACGCATAATTATAATTATTGAAATAATAGCAAATGATAAAATAAAACTGATAATAACCATCAACGCTTTATTAGGAGCAAATTTATTAGGCGGAGTAATCGCTTTATCTATAAATCGTACATAAAAATTTGCTTTATAATTCCCCATCGCATCCGTCTCTTTTAAACGGACAAGGTAATTATTATAAAGTTCTTTATTCGTATCTACGTCTCGCTGCAATTGTGAGAATTTATTATGTAAGCGACTTAAGCGGAGATAATCAACTTTGGCAATTGCCAAGCGATTTTCAGTCGCTTTAACTTTTTCAGAAGAATTCAAATAATCTTTTTCGATAGAAATAACGATTTCATCAACAAGTTGTACAATACGCTTTTGTAATGACTCAAGCTCGGCTTGAACGGCAATACGCTTTGGGTGTTTAGGCCCATAACGCTTCGAGAGTTCAAATATTTTTCGTTCGGCCTTTTCATCGGCACGCCGCAATTGCACTAAATCACTTTGCTTACTAATTTCTTGAAGTTCAAGTAATTGTGCGGTATTTTTTCGACGTTTTTGAATACTTTCATAAGTGACTTCTAAATCATCTTTGATTTTTTCAGCGCTAATCGCAGAAGATGTTAACTCGGTTAATTCAGAATTGACTAAGCCTGAAACACCTAAAAGATCAATAATACCTTCTTTTTCACGATATTCTTGTAATGATTCTTCAGAGGTTTCAAGTTTTTTTCCTAATTCTTCAAGTTGGTCAACCAGCCATTGCGATGTTGATTCTTTCGACGCGCTATGGATTTCATCTTGATATTGAAGGTAAGTAAAACCAATTTGGTTAGCCACTTGTTGTGCTAATTTCGGCGTGTGGGCAACAAAACTAATCTTGACCAGCTCGGTACTCGCAATAGGGGAAATAGTTAAGCGGCTTTTAAATACTGAAATTAAACTGTTAACCGTTGGCTTAACTTTACTCTTTCCGATATTAGAGAAAAAGCTAATGTTGTCATTATATTTACCACTATTAAATTCCTGATGTTCGACCAAATTTAAACTAGCAATAACACGCTCAGCAAACTTTCGTGATTTTAATAATTCATATTGGGTTTTAACTTGCTCTTTACTGGCACTAGACTCATTAAATGCGTCATTTATTGATAAGGTATTAGCCGGTTTATTACTGCCTATTTGTAAAATGGCCGTTGCTTTATAAGAGGGTTTAAGTAATGAGACATAAAAGGCCACTATTAATGAAATAAATAGTGTAAAGAATACAATTTTCCACCGCCGAGACCAAAGAGGGCTTAACACTTCTTTTAAAGCAACCTCCTGATTGGGGGCACTAAAATTTATGCTTTTATTATCGTTCAACATTACTGCTCATTATTATTTACAAGTACCATATATAATACAGTCAATAAAACTGGTCTAAAATCCTTTTGTCATGTGTTTTTTAGAAAAAACTTTGTTCTATTTTTATAATATCATCAGGGCGAATTGCCGTAGCAACATTCCCCTCTATTGTCACTTTAACGCCATTCACCATTCGAGATATTTTCCACTGGGAAGTTGACGCTCTATTTGATAGTCCCCCGGCTATTGCAATAGCTTTATCCAACGTGAGATCATCTTGATAAGGATACCCACCCGGTCGCTGAACTTGTCCATGGATAAAAAATGGTCGATACGTAGCAATGGAAACTGAAACTTGTGGATCAACGATATAATCCCCTAGCAAACCTTCCCTTATAACATTTTCTAATTTCTTTGTCGATAAACCAATCACTTGTATATCATCTAAAAAGGGAAAAGAGATAACACCTGATTTATCAATTTTTACATCGGTTGTTAAGTCATTTTCGCCATAAACGACAATATGCAATTTATCGCCCGGACCAAGTAAGTAATCGCTTGCGCCACAAACAAAGCTGCAAAACATTAAAATAGTTAATAAAGCCCCAAAACGCATATTTTTCATCCAATATTAAATAATAACACTAAAACCTAATGATAAGCTATTACGCTGATTGTTCAGGTTATCGTCACTTGCCTCTAGATCGGTAAAAGTGAATCCAACAAACAAAGTTAGCCAATCATTTCGTTGATAATTAAATTTCAGCGCTGAATACAAATAATCTTCGTTATTGGTTTGATCAAGGTAAATGATCTCTTCTTGTTTATATCCTATAGCGACTGATGTCTGAAAATAATCGGTAAATTGATGAGTGACTTTCAAATTCGTGCTGTCAACAACTCGGTAACGCTCTGTAATTCGGTTCGCTGTTTCATAATCTCGTTGCGTGTTGATGTTAATGTTACTAAAGAGGGTCGGTTGCCAATTCATATCAAATCGCCACTTAAAGCTATTATCGCCGGCAAGGTGTTGGTCTTCAAAAAAGAGTCTTTGATAACCAACTAATGCTTGCAGTTGGGTAATTGCTGTCGATTGCCACTTCATTCCTACTAATAAGGCATATTCATCTTTATTTAACGGTTTATCATGTTGAAAATCTGATTGAATATAAGTTAAGTCGACGGCAAAATATGTTTTCTCCGACAGTAAATAATCAACGCTAACATTGGCTTTATGATCAACACGGTCAAGTGCCTGATTTTTTATGCGCCTAGTTTTATAACGAAAGTCTTCTTGGCCGATTGAGAGTTTTAATTTAGCTACTGAATCAATTTGACCATATAAGTAGCCAATATTTGTGGCAACTCTTTTTTTATCGTCTCCAGTTGTTAGCGACGTAGCATTGCCTAAAGATAACCCCGTACCACGGTATTCATATTCTTCTTGTAATTTAAAATCTGCAAATAATGTTTTATTGTGGTCAAATTTAAAGAAATATTTTGGTTTAAAAGATAAGTTACTATGGTCATCTTCACCAAACTCACTAAATTGATAATGACTAATGTTTGCTTCTAATTGGATTAAATGACGAGATAATTGCGTTTGAATAAAAACTGAAGGTTCAATTTTAATATAACGAGTACTCTCTTCATCTTTATTTTGATGAAGGAAGTTACTTATTTGACCATATTCAGAAAATAGCTTTACTGTAAATTTATTACCGCTTTCAAGAAAAAAATCATTCTGGGCTCTCAGCGTAAAAGAAGTCAATAAAATAGTACATAAAAAAATTAAGGACATGAATAAAAGTCTAAATATGACCATTGAAAATAGTAAGCCTTACAAACAAGTGATTATCGCATAAACAATATGCCCTAAAAGTAAAGAAGATGAAACATTTCTGTTACATTAGTCTCTTATTATGATGAATAAAAGTTCATAAACAAGCACTTTATTGTACAGATAAGCAAAAAAAAGTATCTACTGTGCAGACTAAAACAAAAAATGCTGTTTTTAAAAGCGACATTTTTTATTCTATCATCTTAATGTTTAGCGCATACGAATACATCTAATTAGCCCTACCCGTTAACCGTTATCTGCAAATCAACAGTCGAATGAGTTGTTTAAATTTAGCATGGAGAAGACTATTCTATTGATTTGTCTCAACATTCAACATTCCCCCCAAAAAGTAATGTCTTTTGACTTTACTTTTTGACTATATATATTTTATCAGCACCTTAGATTTGCGTTGGAAGTTATACATCTGTTTTTTACCTTCAGGTAAATCGTCCATTGAACTCTCAATAAAACCTTGCTCACGAAACCAATGACCACTCACGGTTGTTAAGACGAATAAAGATATTAAGTTAAGCTCATGGGCTTTACCTTCCAAAGCCTCCATCAAGTGTTCTCCCCGGTTGCCATTACGATAATCAGGATGAATAGCCACACAAGCTATCTCTCCTGAACTAGCCTCTTGATAAGGATATAATGCAGCACAAGCGATAATAACATCTTCTTTTTTGATAACGGTGAAGCGATCAATTTCAATTTCAAGCAATTCCCGAGAACGCTTTACCAGAATGCCTTCTTCTTCTAAAGGGGCAATCAGCTCTAAAATCCCCCCTACATCATCAATACTTGCCGTACAAACTTCTTCTTTATGATCCTTTGCGATTAATGTCCCTGCACCATCACGAGTAAATAATTCTTGTAACAAAGCGGTATCGCTCTGGTAACTAACACAATGGCAACGCTCTACACCATTCTCACCACTTTGAATAATTGCTCTTAATAATAACTGGCGGACATGACAATCCTTATCATCCAATAAAGTTTTTACTCGCCGTACACTACAACTACGAATAAGCTCACCCGATTCATCAATTAAGCCATCGTCTTTCGTAAAAGTAATTAACTTATCGGCTTTAAGCGCGAGTGCCGTTTTGGTAGCAACATCTTCAAGTGCTAAATTAAAGACTTCCCCTGTAGAAGAGTAGCCAATAGGTGACAATAATACTATTGAGCCATAGTCAAGCTGGGTGTTAATACCAACAGCGTCAATTTTTCTTACACTGCCCGTATACTTATAATCAACGCCATTGAGCACGCCAATGGGTTTAGCAATAACAAAATTACCGGTGCTAACACGAATTTGTGAGCCATGCATTGGCGAATTAACTAAACCCATCGTTAACAAAGCTTCAATATGTAGTCGCATTGATCCCGTCGCATCTTTAACAGCAATAAGTGTTTCAGCATCGGTCACTCTAATATTATTTTCGATATTACGCCTAATGTTACGCTGTTCCATACGTTCTTCAATTTGTGGCCTAGCACCATGAACTAACACTAACTTAACGCCCAAACTACGCAACAAGGCAATATCATGAATAATATTGGCAAAGTTTGGATGAAGCACAGCTTCACCGCCGAACATAAGCACAACTGTTTTTCCTCGGTGTGCATTAATATAGGGCGCGGCATTTCTAAACCATTTAACATAATTTTGTTCGTTATTATTCATGCTGTCCTTTTTCTAAGTTATGAAGACCTGTTATTTATACTCAGCAGCGGAGCCGCTAAGTATCATTGCTAAAGTGAATGCTTCACCTCAATCATTTTAAATGGCGACTAACATTATGCCTGTTGAGGCAGACTCAGTATGTATGCCATCGCAACTTCGTCTGCCGGGTCTTTATGCGGACTAGGTTCACTGTCTTCAATAATATTATCTGCAAGTGAATTTTTATCAATTAAGTTAAAGCCAAGCGACTGAAAGTATTGTGGAATATAAGTTAAAACAATAATTTGTTCTAATTCCATTTGATAAGCGAACTCTAACAAATATTGCACAAGTGCTTTACCTTGACCTTGCTGCTGCTCACTACCTTGTACGACAACTGAGCGTATTTCAGCTAAACCTGTTTGATAGATATAAAGCGATGCAGTACCAACAACATTACCGTCAAGTTCGGCGACAACAAAATTTTGAATGTCATGAATAATATTGTCACGTGACCGTGGCAATATTTCACCTTTATCTGCCCAAAAGTTGGTTAGTTGATAAATTCTGTCCACATCTGACATTCTCGCTCGACGAACTGACATAGCCGCAGCTCGCTGAGCGTTTAGTCGCTGCTTGACCTGTTTAAGTGCGACTTGAATTCTTTGCTTACCGGGCGCACCAACAACCTGCTCATTTAAAATGGCTTCATTGCCAGACTGGGTCGTCGCCAGCGCTTTTTTAACTTGAGAACGAGAAGTCCCCCCCAGTGCTTCACGTTTATTAAGCGTTGATTCAATCGAAAGGTGCTGATAAACATCTTGCTCAATTCTCTCACTGAATTCTTGAAGTTGGCTTATGGTTAAGTCTTCTAAAGGTACACCTTTATCAATAGCTGCTAGCACAACTTCACCGACAATATGGTGTGCTTCACGAAACGGAATATCTTTACCAACTAGATAGTCGGCAAGCTCAGTGGCATTGGCATAACCTTGTTGCGCTGCAGCTAATGTTCGTGAACGGTTTACTTTCAAACCATCCGCAACGAGCACTGCCATTTCCATACATTCTTGCCAAGTATCAAGCGAATCAAATAAACCTTCTTTGTCTTCTTGCATATCTTTATTGTAGGCAAGTGCTAACGCTTTCATCGTGGTTAACATCCCCGTTAAAGCGCCAAAAACACGCCCTGACTTACCACGAATTAATTCACAGGCATCAGGATTTTTCTTTTGTGGCATTAATGACGAACCAGAACTCACTAGATCACTCATTTCTACGAACCCTGCTTCTCCTGAATTGTAGAAAATTAAATCTTCTGCAAAACGTGACAAATGCATCATTGAGATACTTGCTGAAGCCAGTAACTCAATAACGTGGTCTCGGTCAGAAACAGCATCAAGACTATTCATCGTTGCCGTTCTAAAACCTAAACGATTAGCCAGTGCGTTTCTATCAATAGGATACGCAGTACCCGCTAAAGCACCTGAGCCCAATGGCGAAACATCTAAACGATAAAGCGCATCTTTTAAACGTCCAATATCACGATTAAACATTTCTACATACGCTAAGCACCAATGGCCAAAAGTTATTGGCTGCGCTCTTTGTAAATGAGTATAGCCCGGTAACACGGTATCTTTTTCACGTTCAGCTAGGTTCATCATCGCTTGTTGTAGATTCACTAGGGCGAAGAGTAAATCGCCTCCTTTTTCTTTACACCAAAGCTTTAAGTCAGTCGCTACTTGATCATTACGACTGCGTCCCGTATGAAGCTTTTTACCTAAGTCTCCGGTCTTTTCAATAAGCTGGATCTCTACCCAACTATGAATATCTTCAGCATCAGACAACAGGATTTGCTTAGGATTTTTTTCTACCGAGGTTTTTAATTCTTGTAATGCACCCGTTAAACGAACCAGCTCACCGTCGTTTATTACCCCTACCTCATGAATTGCCTGTGCCCAAGCCATTGAACCGACAATATCTTGTACTGCCATGCGGTAATCTACGGGTAAAGAGTCATTAAATTTTTTAAATTGTAAACTCGCTTTTTCTTTAAAACGTCCGCCCCATAAAGCCATGACTATTTATCCTTGTTCTTTAACACAGTGTCTTTTTGCGAAAGTGCGGTGATCCGGCTTGATAAACTAAAGAGGCGAATAAAACCTTCTGCATGTTTTTGGTCGTAAACATCGTCAGCTCCAAAAGTCGCGAAGGCTTCAGAATATAAAGAATTAGGTGAACGACGTTGAATAACTTGCGCCATCCCTTTATATAACTTAACAACTACATCACCCGTCAGTTTTTCAGCAAAAGAGGCTGCTGAAGCCAATTGAGCTTTAGCAAGCGGGGTAAACCAACGACCATCATAAATGACATGTGAAAACTCAAGACCGACTGATTCACGATATTTAAGTGACTCTTTGTCAAGAATAAGCGTTTCTAAACCTTTATAAGCCGCCATTAAAATAGTGCCGCCGGGTGTTTCATAACAACCACGAGACTTCATGCCGACCAAACGATTTTCGACAATATCAATTCTGCCAACACCATGAGCCGCACCTTTAGCATTTAAATACATTAGCGCTTGATAAGCGCCGGCACCTTTTGGTGAAAAATCTTTACCATCAATAGCAACGAGCTCACCGTCAGCAAAACTTAATTGTACTTTTTCAGGGATGTCCGGTGCATCCATTGGATCAACTGTCATGGTCCAGACTTCTTTTGATGGCTCACACCAAGGGTCTTCTAATTCACCACCCTCATGAGAAATATGCCAAGCATTAGCGTCACGACTATAAATTTTATCCAGTGATGCTGCACATGGAATATCACGCTCGGCTAAATAATCAAGTAAGTCTTCACGCGAAACCATATCCCACTCACGCCATGGCGCAATAACAGTTAACTCTGGAGCAAGCGCGGCAAAACAAGATTCAAAACGCACTTGGTCGTTACCTTTACCGGTACAACCATGACAAACCGCATCAGCACCCACCTTAAGTGCCACTTCTATATGTGCTTTAGCAATAATAGGGCGTGCCATTGACGTACCTAGTAAATATTGGCCTTCGTAAACCGCCCCTGTTTTCAAAATAGGGTAAATATATTCTTTAACATATTCTTCTTTAAGATCTGCCACGTAGCATTCAGAGGCACCAGAGGCGATAGCTTTTTCTTTAATACCTTTAAGCTCTTCGTCGCCTTGACCCACATCAGCACAGAATGCGATCACTTCACAATTGTCATAATTTTCTTTTAACCATGGAATGATAGCTGAAGTATCTAATCCGCCAGAATAAGCTAATACTACTTTTTTGATTTGTTTCTTTGTTGCTAAAGCCATTGCCTTGTTCCTACTTAATCTTGATAAATGGTTATGCTGAATATATTTCAGCAGCTGACCTAATGTTTTTTACTGAATTATTTAGCTAATAACGTAACGAGTACGGCATTTTGTGCCCACATTCTATTTTCTGCTTCTTGGAAAACCACCGACATTTCGCTGTCAAAAAGTGCGGCGGTTATCTCTTCCCCTAAATGTGCGGGTTGGCAGTGCATAACAATACTTGCACCACTATTTTTCATCATTTGATGGTTAACTTGATACGGCGCAAACGTTTCTAAAAGTGCCACTTTTTTACCGGCATTTTCATCACCCATTGATACCCATGTATCGGTATAAATAACATCTTGCTGCCCTAAGTTTGCAACACTTGAGGTAAGTACTAACTTACCCCCTGACTCTTTAGCAAAAGTTTTGGCTTTATTCAACAAGCTTTCCTCTGGCGCATGCCCTTCAGGACAAACCAAAGTAAAATCAATCCCGACTATTGCCGCCATAAACATCAACGAATTTGAAACGTTATTACCATCACCTACATAAGCTAGTTTAACTTTTGACAAATCGGCAAAGTTTTCTTGCAAGGTAACAAAATCAGCTAACGCTTGGCACGGGTGATAAATATCACAAAGTGCGTTAATCACCGGTACACTTGCGTACTTGGCTAAGCCTTCAATAGCACTGTTTTCAAAAACACGCGCAACAATAGCGTCAGCATAACAAGAAAGATTTTTAGCATAATCGCTGACTCTTTCACGCTCACCTAGCTTGCCATTTTGCTGGCCTAAATATAGCGCATGGCCGCCTAATTTGTTAATCCCCATATCAAAACTAACGTGCGTTCTTAATGAGGGTTTTTCAAAAATCATCGCAACAGATTTACCTGCTAAAGCTTGACTGTAATCGCTAGGATAATTTTTAATATTTATCGCTAAAGAAATAAGATCGGTTATTTGTGTTTTAGTCAGTTGATCATCGGCTAAAAAATTTTCTAATTTTGCTACTGGTGACGTTGCTTTTGACATAATGCGTGTTATCCGAAAAAGTAATTAAAGTAAACATAACTTAAAGAGGGCTAATGAGGTTGAATGCGCGTACCTATTGCATCCCCTTTTAGTAAGTTGATAATTTGTTCAGGCGATTGCCAACTAGCAACCGCGATACTTCGTCGTAATTGACTTGCTGCCTGAAAAGCTGCATTGACTTTAGCGGTCATACCGCCAGCAATGACCCCCTGCTCGATTAATGTATTAGCTTGAGTTTTACTCAGCGAAGCCATATATTCGCCACTCGCATCTTTTACGCCATTAACATCGGTTAACAGTAACAACTCGGCATTTAATAGCTGGCAAATCGCGACAGCCGCATCATCAGCATTCACATTCACTAATTCACCACTAGCTAATGAGCCAATAGAAGAGACAACGGGTAAAAAGTTTGCGCTTAGCAAGGTATCAAGTAATTTACTGTTATTAGCATGTGGTACTCCAACCATACCGAGGTTTTTGGCACTTAAAAGACAAGTAACCATATCGCCATCGACAAGCGACAAGCCGACCGCCTGCATATTCAAGCTTGCCGCCGTAGCAACAATCGCTTTATTAACACTACCAGCCAACGCGCCAGCAATAATTGGCATTTGGTCTTTAGGTGTAACACGTAAACCGTGTTTTTTTTCTGTGGTAAAACCAGATTGACTGAGCATTTCATCAACAACACAACCACCACCATGCACTAAAACAACCGCCTGATTTTTTAATAACGCGATAATTTTTAATAAATCAGTGAGTGCATCTTTTTTTTCAAGAATGGCGCCACCAATTTTAATCACTAACGGCTTGTTAGTCTTATTACTGATTAACGTATTTATTGGCATAGTCATTAACATTTTCCCAAGGTTACATTATTTAGCAAACTATATTCACTGGGTAAGCCCAAAGAAATATTTGCACATTGCACCGCCTGTGAAGCCGCACCTTTTAGTAAATTATCAATAGCACAACTGACCACAACCACATGCTTTTCTTCATCGACTTGCCAATGGACATCGGCAAACGGTGTGTTAGCCACATTGTCTATTTTGGGCCAAGTCCCTGTTAAACGTACCAAGGGTTCATCTTGATATGCACAAGCAAAGGCTTCATCAATTTGTTTGGTCGTAACACCGGCCTTAATTTGCAAGGTTACCGTCGCCATTAAGCCTCTTTTATAAGGCGCAAGATGCGGATTAAAAATAACCTGTGCATTCGCTTCTTGGCTTATTTCAGGTTGATGCCGATGCTGTAAAATATTATAAGGAGTTAAACTCACTTCATAAAAACTTGTCGCTAATGAGGCTTTTCTTCCCGCGCCACTAACACCACTAATCCCATTAACAACAATAAGTGAATTTTCAAGATGATACTTATTAGACGTAATAGGCTTTAGTGATAATAAGCTTGCAGTTGGATAACAGCCCGGCACAGCAACTAATTGCGTACTCGCAATATCTTCTTGCTGCCATTCGGCTAAACCGTACTTTGCTTGAGCCAGTGCCGATAAGTTTTTATGTTCAAAACCATAAAAGGTTGGATAATCTGCACTCTTTTTGAGGCGAAACCCGCCTGAAAGATCAAAAACCTTCACACCTTTTTCAACAAAAGCTTGCGCCCAGTCGGCACTAAACTCATGTGGTGTCGCAAAGAATACCGCATCAAGTTCTTGTGCTGTTTTATCAAACCAACGTGGTGAGAAGCACACTAAAGGTAAATCACAGACACCTAAGTAACGCGGATGTAATTGCGAAAAGGTCATATCTGCCGAGCTACTTTTTTCTGATACCAGTAAATACTCAAGGGAAATTTTGTCGTGCGCAGACAATAAATTAATCAGTTCAGCGCCCACATATCCACTTGCTCCAATAACCGCGACTTTCATACAACCTCATCTATTAATTTTTAATCAACCTAAGTAGCGAGAGAAAATAAATAATCTTCAATAGGCTTCTTTTATTAGGTTATTTACACTAGAATTAGAAAATAACACCTGATGACTTGTTATGCAACAAATAAGCATAACTACCCATGATATTTATTTATTCTTATTTCTAATCGTGAGCTCTTATGAAAAATTTACCAAACTTTACCCATTCATTAACGCAACTTATTGCCAGTGCTTCGATTAGTTCAACACAAGCAAGTTGGGATCAAGGAAATTTAGCCGTAATTCAACTGCTAGCGACGTGGTTTGAACAGCTCGGTTTTAGTATTGAGATTCAAGCCGTACCCGCAACCCGTAAAAAATATAACTTATTAGCAAAACTTGGCAGCGGAGAAGGAGGATTATTACTCGCAGGTCATAGTGACACCGTACCTTTTGATGAAAATCGTTGGCAGTCAGACCCACTGAAAGTCGTCGACAAAGATAATAAATTTTATGGTTTAGGTACTTGTGACATGAAAGGTTTTTTTGCCTTTATTTTACAAGTTTGTAAAGGGTTATCAGCGAAACAACTCAAAAAACCGCTTTATATTTTAGCCACTGCAGATGAAGAAACCACTATGGCAGGCGCGCGTTTTTTCACCCAAAACCAACAGATAAAACCAGATGTTGCCATTATTGGTGAGCCAACAAATTTGGTCCCTGTCATCATGCATAAAGGGCATATGTCACATCGCATAACTATTCAAGGTCAATCAGGGCACTCAAGTAAACCAAGTTTAGGCGTTAATGCTATAGAAATTATGTATCAGGTGATTGGCCAATTAATGCAGCTCAAAGAAAAATTGGCTCACAATTATAGTAATCAAGCCTTTGATGTAAAAGAGCCAACGCTGAATTTAGGCGCAATACATGGTGGCGATAATGCCAATAGAATTTGCGGTCACTGCGAGTTAGATATTGATATGCGAGCACTGCCGGGGATGACTGACAGCGAACTGATTCAATTGCTCAGCGAAGCCCTAAAGCCGCTTGCTGAAAAATATCCTCACCGAGTTTCGTTTAATGAATTAGACCCTAGCTCCCCCAGTTTTGAACAAAACCAAAGCAGTGGGTTAGTAACAATAGCTGAAGAAATAAGTGGTCACTCATGTTGCGCGGTAAATTATGCGACTGAAGCACCTTTTATTCAACAGCTTGGCTGTCAAACTATTGTTTTAGGCCCAGGTTCTATTGACCAGGCTCATCAACCCAATGAGTTTTTAGCGCATAGTGAAATTGATAAAACTGAAGTTATATTAACAAAAATGATTCAGCGTTATTGTTTATAGGGATTATTTAAAAATAGTACATCGTCGCTCTATGATACTTGCGAGATCACAACATACCTTGACCTGCAGGGATGCACTCATGCCTTGGAAGACAGGATGTCTGAGAAAGGCCATCCTGAACATCACCACTCTTTGCCATTCATGGCACCGTGACATACCGTTCATCCTGAACATCACCACTCTTTGCCATCCATGGCACCGTGACATACCGTTCATCCTGAACATAAAAAAGCAAAGCTTTGTCGCTTTGCATTTTATTGTCTAACTTATGAGTGAGCGATTAAAGACTTAGCAAAAGCCTGTTAATAATTAAGTCATATCCTCAAACGGATTTTCTTTTGGTAAAGCAATGCTATTGGTAAAACCTGTCATAGAGATGTTATCGCAATTAATTTCAATATCGTCATCGCCTAAAACACCCTTACCAAATTTATATATTAATTCAAATTGTCCGTTATTCGCCTTCTCTTGATAGACTTTTTGCTTCGCTTCAACCGCTGACAACTTTTCTTGGTAACTTGCTATATCTTCAATACTATAACGTTTTTTCAGCATTGAAAGAGTTACATCTGGTGAAAGTAAGGTGGCTGTTGCATTGTTGCCACCAAAACCTTTCGAATTAATAAAGGCAACATCCATGGCTTCACACTGCCAGTGATCAAGTGCGATGTTTAAACGTTCATTATAAACATCGTCAGCAACGGCGTTAATCGTTGTAATACCCGGCATAATATTATGGGCAAAAACACCTAAAGCCATAGTGATTTGATCGCCACTTGCAGGAGCAATAGTATGACCAACAAAAGCTTTTGGCGCAGCAACTGGCCAATGATGAATATCAAATGTTTCCGCTAAACGATGATAAATTAACGATTCTGTTACGCGATTTTGTGGCGTACTTGAACCATGAGCCAGTATAAAGCTGCGTTTCTGTACTGATTCATCACCTAAAATGCTTTTTGCGAGTGCCACTGATTTCGCCATAGTAATATAATTACCAGGACCAGGAGCGGTAATAGATTTTTTAATACCGTCAGCATTAATGAAGACATCGGCAACAGAGCCCAAAGGCTTAGCCCCTAATTCAATCGCTAACTTATCATCCATAATAACTAAGAAGTGTGCGGCTTCACCAATAGTAAAACCACAGTTTTCACCAAATGGACGACTGGTATTACGGTGATCGGCTTGCCCTTGTGTAATGCCATCAAGTTTTTTCAAACCTTCTTCATTCGCCAAGGCACTCATGTTGCCAAAACCTTCAATAATTTCTGGTGTTATTGGACTTTCGCTACTGCCTACAATAGCAACACGTACACGACCTGACTTAATGTCTTGAATCGCGTTACGTAAGTTATAAAGAAAACTCGCACAAGCGCCAGTCGAGGTTGAGGTAGTACCAACACTGCCAGTAACATAGCCATTAATGAAGTCAGCCGACATGGTATTTAGACCTAACGCTAAATTTTTAGTGGTTACACGATCGCCATGAAGACGGTTTTGCAACATACCACCCAACCCTTCTGATTGCATTTGACCAAAAGCTGAAGATGAATAAGTTCCCACATGATCAGGACTTACTTTTTCTAAAATTTCATCCCAGCTAAAACCTGTTGAATGAATAGCATCTGCCGCGCCAAAAATAGTGGTTTGTAAACCACGCGGCTGATAGCGGCTATTATATAAAGTGGACGGTTCAAAACCGGTAGGTAATTGTCCTGCGGCCTTAATTGGGTTGTCACGATAACTACTATGTTTAATCTCTAAATTATCCGTAATTTCAACTTTGACACGTTTATCTACTAACGGTGTTATTTTCCAAGAGCGTGGCAAAGGTTTGGGTAATTCTTTTTCTTTAATTTCAAAAGTAATGTTATCAGCGCTTGGTGTCGCAAGCATATGCGTATGGCAATGCGTTGCGTCAGGGTCAAAGTGATTACTTTCAATTTTACGGATAAGTGTACCATCTAGAATTTGCTGGCCAAAACGTGCTTCTACTGTGTTTAATGCAACGCTATTACCCTCAGCATCAAGTAACTGACCGTCTTGGAAAGTTAAAATATTCATCAGCGTGGCTAGGCCAACAAAAGTTTCTTGACGCGCTTCTGCTGTTAATTTGTCGATAACAATACGACGAAAACCTTGATGAAAGGAGGTGCGGCCGGCAGCATTTACGCCGCCCATGCCAACAATAATAGGTAAAGCAGTCATTTATAATTCTCTTAAATACATGAGTCGTAATTCTTATCGTTAGTGTAAAAAGAAACGTTAATAATTAATTGTTGTTATCAGCCATAAATAATACAATAACAGCCAAAAATCACGAAAGTTACTGATATGCCACTAAAGATAGCTCGTAAAACGGTAAATATTGCCTTAGTTTTATATGATCATATGCTAGCAACTAGTGTAAGTTTACCTATTGAGATGCTCAGGGCTGGAGAAGCTTTTGCGCGCAGAGAAAATAGGCGTTCACCTAAACTTAATATAGAAATGGTCAGTGAAAATCTAGCTCCTGTACGTACAAGAGCTCTTATTAAGCTTTATCCAGATGTAGATATTGAACATGCACAATGCCCTGATTATATTTTTATACCGAGTCTTTGGCGCAACCCTCGTCCATTAATTAAAAAGCACCCCAAAGTGGTCAATTGGCTCAATGATATGTGGCAACAAGGTTCGACACTGATTGGTGGAGGCACTGGGGTTTGTTTTATTGCCGAGTCGGGCTTACTTGATCAACACCCAGCAACAACACACTGGCATTATGTTGAGCAATTCAAACGAAATTATCCGAAAGTAGAACTCAAACCTGACTTTTTTATCACGCAGTCTGAACGTATTTATTGTGCGGCGAGCTTAAATGCCTTAGCTGATATTACCGTGCATGTTATTCATCAAACTTATGGTGAACCAGCCGCTCAGCACGTAGAGCGTAATTTTTCTCATGAAATTAGAAAACCTTATGAAGAGCAGCGATATTTAGAAGGAGCGGTTGATCGCCACCCTGATGAATTGATCACTCAAATTCAATTTTGGATGCGAACCAATCTCTCATCAACATTAACCCTCTCTGAAATTGCCTTACAATTTGAGATTAGCGAGAGAACGTTTAGCCGACGATTTAAGAATGCGACAGGAGTTAGCGCTTCTCATTATTGGCAAAAGGTGAGGGTTGAAACGGTGAAAGATTTGTTGTCATCAAGTAATTTATCAATACAAGAAATAGCGTTTCAAGTCGGTTACCAAGACCAAGGCCAACTAACAAGGCTTTTTAAGAAACAATTAACACTTACGCCAAGAGATTATCGCGCGATGGTGAGAAAAAAACTTTTTATGTAATATAATAAACAATACATCAATTAAAAACACTGAAGTGCTTGTACTTTTATGGAATAAGACCCATGGTACGACCACTAGAAAAAAATTATAAATGGAGTCAATACATGTCAATCGTGATCAGTGGTACCGGTCTATTCACCCCGCCACACAGTATTTCAAATGACGAATTAGTCACAGCATTTAATCAATATGTTGAAAATTACAACGCCGAAAATGAAGAAGCGATTAACAATGAACAGTTAACGGCTTTAAAACCTTCTTCAAGTGAGTTTATTGAAAAAGCATCAGGTATTAAAAGTCGCTATGTTATGTATAAAGATGGCGCACTTGATCCTAAAACGATGATGCCACTTATCCCTCAGCGCAGTGATGAGCAATTATCAGCACAAGCTGAAATGGCGGTAGGCGCAGCGAGACAAGCGATGGCAGCAGCCAATAAAACAGCAGACGATATCGACTTAATTATTGTTGCTTGTTCATATACACAACGCGCTTACCCTGCAATAGCGATTGAAGTACAACAAGCATTGGGCTGTAAAGGCTGGGCATACGATATGCTTGTTGCTTGTTCATCAGCAACATTCGGTATTATGAATGCCTCAAATGCTTTATGTGGCGACACAGCCAAAACCGTATTAGTGATTAATCCTGAGCTTAACTTTCCACAAATTAATTTACGCGATCGAGACAGCCATTTTATTTTTGGGGATGTTGCGACCGCTATTGTTATTGAAAAACAAGCAACCGCCACTGCTGATCATTGCTTTAAAATCTTAACAAAAAAACCCATCACCACCTTCTCTAATAATATTCGCAGTAACTTTGGCCATACAAATAAATGTGACCCTGAAACAATGCTTGATAACGATAAAATGTTTGTTCAGCAAGGGCGAAAAGTATTTAAAGAAGTACTGCCAATGGTTTCGCAATTAATTACGGAGCAAATGGAAGCTGCAAATGTTGAAGCTAAAGATTTAAAAAGGTTATTTTTACATCAAGCCAATATCAACATGAATAACTTTGTGGCGAAAAAAGTATTGGGCCGCGACCCGATAGGTAATGAAGCACCCATTATTTTAGACAAGTTTGCTAATACGGCTTCAGCAGGTTCTATTATTGCTTTTCACTTAAATCATGACGATATGATAGCGGGCGATAAAGCACTCATTTGTTCTTTTGGTGCGGGTTATTCGGCGGGTTGTCTTGTTATAGAGCATCTTTAATCAAGCGACATGCTCAAATCACTGAAGAAAACCTTACTGATTTGAGCTTTTACTAAGCTTATTAACAAAATTCACTGTGTAAAAAAGTGATTAACTTTACTATCGATGGATGCGCAATTGTATAGTAAATCGTTTGTGATTCTCGGCGAGTCTTTACCAAACCATCTTTTCTCAATCGGGCTAAATGCTGCGATAAACTCGACTGGCTTAAATCAATAAAGCCATTAAGCTCTGACACCGACATTTCTTTCTCTCCTAAATAGCAAAGTATCAATAGTCTATTTTCATTACTCATCGCTTTCAATAACTCTGCGGCTTGAGTCGCATTGCCACGCATTTCAGCTATGTTTATTTGAGTTTCATTATTCATTATCTAAGTCTTTATTGTCAGCAGAAAGTAAATATTGATTGATATTACATTAGATAGTGCTAATATAAAAGTACATTACGCTTGTCTAATATACAATTTTCAGTTAAGGATCCCTTTTGAATTACACCAGACTCCTACAAATCGCGGTTGAGAAACCTAAACTTGTTTACACCGTAGTATTACTGATGGTGGCAATAAGTCTGGCGATGATGCCAAACCTGAAAATAGATACTGACCCTGAAAATATGTTGAGTCGTGATGCTCCAGCGCGTATTTTTCATAACCAAACAAAAGCTGACTTTCAAATGCGCGATATGATCGTCGTTGGTATTGTCAGTAAAAATAATATTTTTACGCCTAATTCACTGCAAGTTGTTGAGCAGTTATCAACAAAAGTTTTGCAGATTGAAGGAGTCATAGCACAAGATTTATTATCACTGAGTGTCGTTGATAACATTACTCAAGAAAAAGACAGCCAAGGTAAAAATAGTGGTATACGTTTTGAATATTTAATGAAACAAGCACCATCTTCTCTCGAAGGCAGCTTGGAAATTCAGCAAGCAGTTAAACGTTTACCCATGCTTAACAACACGTTAGTTTCTGGTGATAACAAAGCCATTGCGATTTATGTGCCCATTCAAGCCAAAGACATGAGTTATAATATCGCCGAGCAAATTCGTACTATTAGCAAAAGTTTCCCTGCCGAACTAGTGGCTAATGTAGATTTTCATATTACCGGCTTACCTGTCGCTGAAGACCAATTTGGCTATGAGATGTTTGTACAAATGGGCGTTGCTGCACCATTAGCGGGATTAGCTATTTTTGTTTTACTTTGGTACTTTTTCCGTAATTTTCCGTTAATTATTGCGCCGATGGTGGTCGCTATGGCAACGGTGATTATCGTTATGGGTTCACTGATTGGTATGGGCTTTACTGTTCATATAATGTCATCGATGATTGCCATATTCTTAATGCCAATAGCGGTCGTTGACTCGGTACATATTCTCTCAGAGTTTGCGGAAAAATATAAAACAGGTGATGATGCAGGCGACGTAGTTAAGGGTGTAATGAAGCACTTATACACTCCTATGCTTTATACTTCAATCACCTCTGCCATTGGTTTTTATTCATTAATGCTAACCCCTATTCCACCTGTTAAAGTATTTGGCGCTTTTATTGGCACAGGTATTTTATTAGCCTTCGCACTGACTATTATTTACATTCCTGCTTATATTTCTAGTTTAAAACCCAAAACGTTAGCCAAATTACACGACGCTATTTTACGTACAGAACAAAAAGGCCGTTTAGCCAATGCATTAGAAAGCCTTGGCAGATTTGCGACTCAAAAAACCAAACTGATTCTTATGGGCTTTGTTGCATTATTTTTAATCAGCATTGAAGGTGTTAGCCGTATTGAAATTAATGATAACCCCGTCAACTGGTTTAAAGCTGATCACGAAATTAGAATAGCGGACAAAGTACTCAATGCACATTTTGCTGGCACTTATGATGCTTGGCTAGTCTTTAGAAATAACAACCGTGAAAATAGTGCTGCGGTGAGTAATTTCAAAAAAGTACTAGCGACCCTTGATATAAATTTAACTAGCGCAAAGCAAATTAATGCCTTTATAGCTGACGTTAAATCGACTGGGCAAGATTCATTTATTAATCAGAACTTATTAGTTTTATTAGATGATTTAGCCTTTTCAGCTAACGATGAAGAACAGCTAATACTAGAACAGTTAGTTAATATTACCGATACTGCTTTTAACGAAAACAAAGTATTTCTCGACCCTGATCTATTAAAGTGGCAAAGCGACTTCCAGCAAGCACTATTGACAACTGGCTTAGTAGGCAAAAGTAATGGTTTAGCTGATATTGTCAAAACAGTAAATCGTGAGCTCTTCTCAGGCGAAGATAAAGACTTTGCCCTGCCTGAATCGAGTAACGGTGTTGCACAAACATTACTGCAATATCAGTCGTCGCATCGTCCGCAAGACTTATGGCATTTTGTCACCAAAGATTATCAGCAAAGTTTATTATGGCTGCAAATGATCAGTGGTGATAATCAACATACTACCAAAGTCGTTAACTGGACCGAGGCCTACATTACCAAACATCCGATGCCAAAAGATATTAGTTATCAATGGGCGGGTAAGTCTTACTTAAACATCGTTTGGCAAGACGCAATGGTGAACGGTATGATCGACAGTTTATTATCATCGTTTGTCATCGTTTTCTTAATGATGGTTGTACTCTTTCGTTCATTAAAATACGGTATTTTAGCCATGCTACCGCTAACACTTACCATTTCAATGATCTACGGGTTAATTGGCTGGATAGGTAAAGATTACGATATGCCTATCGCGGTTTTGTCAGCCCTGACTTTAGGGCTTTCAATCGATTTTGCCATTCACTTTTTACAACGTGCACGAGAGTTAGAGAAAGAACTGGGCAGTTTAGCGCTGGCATTATCGGCGATGTTCCAAGAGCCAAGTCGCGCAATTTCACGCAATGCTATTGTAATTGCGATTGGCTTTACGCCTTTATTACTTTCGCCTCTAATACCTTATATTACGGTTGGATTTTTTCTGGCAAGTATTATGGCGCTCTCAGCATTAGTTACTCTGATGTTACTACCCGCGTTAATGACACTTTTTGCTGGCAAGCATCCCTTAAAAAATAAACATTCATAGGATATACAAATGAAATATTTATCAACTCTTTTCATTATTGCTGGGGCTATTTTAAGTTTTATGACCCATGCGGGCGACTTAACAAACGCCAATGATATTATAACTAAAGCAAATTTAGCCTCATATTATTCTGCAGACGACGGCAGTGCTCAAGCGAGAATGATTATTGTTGATGCGCAGGGTAATAAACAGATGCGACAATTTACTATCTTGCGTAAAGACCAAGCAGATTTAGGTAACCAAGATATTTTGGTGTTTTTCTCTCGCCCTACTGATGTCCAAGGCACAGTATTTAGGGTGGTAAAAAAAGTAGCAAGCGATGATGACCGCTGGCTATATTTACCAGCACTAGATTTAGTTAAACGGATTTCAGCTGGTGATAAACGTACCTCTTTTGTCGGCGCGCATTTTTTTTATGAAGATGTCTCAGGTAGAAATCCTGCAGAAGACAACTTTACTTTACTAAAAACTGACGATAAGTTTTATACCCTTAAAGCTCAACCTAAAGATCCAAACAGTGTTGAGTTCGAGCACTATATGGTTAACATTGATAAGCGTACCTTTTTACCTATGCACGTTGATTTTTATAACAGCCAAGGTAAAAAATCACGCTCACTTGAAGTATTAAAAACTGAAATTATTGATGGTTTTGCCACGGTCATGCATTCAAAAATAACCCAACATAACGATGGCAGTTATACTGAAATGCAATTTCGAAACGTAAAATATAATGTCGGCTTACCTGATGATATTTTTTCTGAACGTAGTTTACGTAATCCGCCAAAGGCATGGTTAGATTAAGATAAAAAATGCACTTAATTATCACCAAACATGGACACGCTTATCGTGCATAAATCATCACAATATATTTTACTCATAAGCAGCCTACTGATGGCTTGGCAAAGCTTGGCCAGTAACTTAGAAATAAGTGAACTAGACGATTGGGCGAGCGATGACTGGGGTGAAAAAGTTGTTTCACCCTGGAAGCTTTCAGGTTTTGTTGAAGCTGGCTATGGTTATTTATTACAAAATAATATTGTTGAATCAAATTTGTCGCTAGGTGAAATAACAGCACGTTTAAATATTGATTACAGTCATGAGTCTTTTGAGCTGGTTTCAAAAGGTGAGCTAATTTATGACGATGTATTAGCCGATACTTTTTGGGAAACGCGCGAATTAAATATCCGTTTTAGTCCAAGTAATAATACTGACGTTAAAGTGGGTCGACAAATTTTGACCTGGGGTACCGGAGATTATATCTTCCTAAATGATTTATTTGCTAAAAACTGGCAATCATTCTTTTCAGGGCGTGACAATCAATACTTAAAAGCCCCTTCAGACAGCGCGAAAGGTACATGGTATATCGGTGGTTATTCACTTGATTTTACTTGGACGCCAGCGTTCACACCCGATGTTTATTTAACGGGCGAGCGCTTTTCTTTTTATTCTCCACAAGCGCAAGATATTGTTGCTCCGGCTGCTGATTTTAGCGTACAAAAAAATAATCAGGCACAATATTCAGTACGTATTGCAACCAACAAGAATGGCACCGAATATGCTTTTTATGGCTATAAAGGTTTCTGGACAACACCTGTTGGTATATCAGAAAATCAAAACCAGCAATTACAGCCTTACTTTCCCAAAATGAATGCTTGGGGAGCAAGTGTTAGGTTACCATTAGCGGGAGGATTATTTAATGCTGAATATGCTAGCTATAACAGTGTTGAAGATAATAGTGGGAGTGATCCCTTTGTTGCTAATGGTCAAAACCGATTTCTAGTCGGGTTTGAAAGCGAGGTCATTAAAAACCTTACCGCCAGCGTGCAGTTCTATGTTGAGCAAACGAAACATTATAATGAATTTATCGTTAATTCAGTCACACCAGCAACAGAAGTTGATGAATACCGTCAATTATTAACTTTTCGTCTCACGTACAGAGCGTTTCAGCAAAAGTTAATTTATAGCCTATTCAATTTTTATTCGCCAACAGACAACGACAGTTACTTAAAACCTTCTGTAACCTACCGTTATAACGACCAGTGGTTATTTTCAGCCGGTGCTAATTTGTTTTGGGGTGACGAAAAACATACCTTTTTTGGCCAACATCAACAAAATAGTAATGCTTGGCTTAGAGTAAAAGCCCAGTTTTAAATGACGCCACCGCTTAAGACCCGATTTCGTCAGTATCAATCTGACAATAACTTACAGTTTTTCAGCATATCCTAACGATTCGATCACTGAAACTTACGAGCATTCAGAAGAAAATAGCTTCAAATATTTTGCTGAGCTTATTATGAAAAAAATTATTATTTTCATCTGTTTTAACCTACTTTTTTCTTTCAATAGTTACGGTAAAAAATCAAATGACTTTATTATTTATCTTCATCATGATGCAAACGACAGCGACTATTACTCAAGTATTGGCACCGAAGTTGTTCATCGTACACTTAATAGCTACTTAGGATTTTCAGTCACCAGCTCGCTCGGTTATGCTCAGATTACTGATAAAACCAATTATCAACATAGTTTTATCTCATGGGAAGGAGGGATGAAATTTGGTTATTTTTCTGACGTTAGTCTTTATGTAGAATTTGGTGTTGATCTCCTTGAACTTGCCTTTAATGACCGGAGTGATGACAATAACTGGCATCACAAGAATAGATATAACACCGATTTCGAAAATAATAATTTTGACCCAGCTTACAGTGACAATGATATAGATGGTTATGTCGGTATCGGGAGTTCATTTATGATTGAACGATTAAAAGTGACAGGCTTTGTTCGTTTTCGTGAAATAAGTGGTTATAACTGGCAAGCAGCAAACAATACTTTTAGTGGAATTGAATTAGCTGTCGTTTTCTAATGAAATTAACCGGGATTATTTGCTTGTTTCTTTCTGCTGCGGCAAAATAGTGGTAATAGAAATTTACGATTAATAGAGAAAAAAATGAGCGGAAATTCAGCAGCAAAAAATCAAATAAAGCAAATGCTAACCATGCAAAACGCGATGAACGCTCGCGTAAGTGAGACATGGCAGGAAAATGGTTATGAATGGTATCGCGCCATTTGGGTTGAGTGTGCTGAAATGTTAGACCATCACGGTTGGAAATGGTGGAAACATCAAGAGATTGATATTGCTCAAGTACAATTAGAGTTAGTTGATATTTTTCATTTTGGCTTAAGTCTTCGCTTAATGACGGGCGCAACGGTTGAAAGTATCACTGATACCTTAGCAACTGAATTAACGCAAAGTTCTAATGAAAAAGATTTTAAAATCGCTTTAGAAAACTTAGCATCTGCCGCAGTAACTGATAAAAGTTTTGATGCTATTGCCTTAGCTGATTGTATGCGCCTGATGAACATGGATCTTGATGAATTATTTCGTCAATACGTTGGCAAAAATACACTAAACTTCTTCCGCCAAGATCATGGTTATAAAGAAGGTACATACATCAAGATTTGGCATGGTGAAGAAGACAACGAAGTATTAGCCAAATTAGTTAATACATTAGATGCAGGCGCGAGTGATTTTCAACAACAACTTTATGCCGCTCTTGAAGCAAAGTATCCTTCATAAGACTTAGCTATAAACCTAAAAAAGGCCGTAGATAAGTATTATCTTCGGTCTTTTTATTATTGCTCCTCCCCTCATGGTAAAACAATCTACGAAATTAAGAACTGTGGCACAAATACTGCTTATTCAACTGTTATTAAGAGTACCGTCAAGAATTTGAACCGCAGGAGCAGTCTATGGAATTAATTCTATTTGCCATGATCAGCCTAATTGTTATTGTTGCTTTATTAGCTAGCCGCTTGAATGACAATAGTTTTCCTTTTCCCTTTGATAAAAAGCAAAGTCTTTTTACGCCAGCAGAGAAAAATTTTCAGAATTTGTTAGAACAAGCGCTTGGCGGAAAGTACCGTATTGTTAACCGTGTTAAACTGGCTGACATTGTCACTATTCGTCATGGTGTTTCAAGCAGAGCAAGCCAAACAGCGGTAGCCAATGCAAACAGTAAATACTTAGACTTTGCTATCTGTGACCGTGAAACGATGAAACTGTGTGGTGTTATCGATTTAGTTGATACGCAAGGTAAGGGCTATAAAATTAAAAAAGACTGGTTTGTCAGTGGCGCATTAGAATCGTCTTCAATTCCTCATATTCGCATAAAAGTTAAAACTAATTATACTGTCGACGAAATCCGCGCTTGTATTTACAGCCGACTGTTAGGTAATAGACCACCTGAGCCCAAAATTAAAGGAAAAATCATTCCTGCTCCTATGCTTAAGCCTCGTCCTAACAAAAATAGAGAAACCGTTGGTGCATTGTCGCCAATAGCAGCTCGAGCACAATTAGGCGCATCAGCAAGTAACGCCATGTCTCAGCATATTTCAGCACCACAAGTTGCGGCATTACCCCACTAGTAAATAAGTAGCATTGCCCATTCATTGAGTCAATGCGTTACTTTCATCTTTTAGATCAACATATCTTAATGTACAAATTATAACCATCTTCTCAATTGAAATATGATAACCTTGCCAAACCATCAACGAGCGTCTATTTTATGACATTATCATCATGATAAAATTAATTGCTTTTTTTACTATTATCCCTCTTTTTCTTGGCTGCAGTAACCAATTACAATTACCAGATTCAAAGTCAGGCTTCCTAAGCAGTTATGACTTATTTAAACCAAACCCGCGTATGGATAATTCTTGGGTAAGGGCTGAAGAAAATGTTAGCCTCAAAACTCTACAAAATTATAAAAAAATTGCTATCGCACCGATAGAACTGTGGTTGGAATCAAATAAGCCTTCTTATATTAAGGATGAAAATAAGCAAAAAGCATTGAACGCTTATTTCGAACAGCTACTAAAAGAAAAAATCGGTGATGAATATCAAATAGTCCCACCGGGGACAAAAAATTCGTTATTAATTCGACTCGCTTTAACCAACCTCGAAGAGAGTTCACCGGAATTTGAAGTTTTAGATGTATTACCTTTTCGTATTGTTATAAATGCGGGTGAAGGTGCATACCGGTTAGCCACTAATCAAAAGGCTGTTATTGGTGAAGCTGGTTTTGAAGCTGAATTTGTTGATACTAACTCCAATGATACGTTAATTGCTATTATTATGAACAGTAAAAGTGACGAAATGAATGTTGATGATAACCCTAATAATATTGACAGTATCAAAGTAATTATAAATGGTTGGGTGGAACAATTAGCCATCACATTAAATGAGGAAAACCTTAATTAATTGTTTGGGTTCAGCTAAATAAAAATTTTAAAGCTAATTTAATATTACTTTGAGGTATAATTTTACAATACTCATTTATTTACCAAAAAGATAATTATATGAAAGCTGGAATAATTGGCGCAATGGAGCCAGAAGTTGCTATTTTAAAAGCAAAATTAACAAATTCGACAACAACAGAACATGCAGGCTATACCTTTTATCAAGGCCAACTTAATGGCAGTGACGTTGTTATAGTACAATCAGGTATTGGTAAAGTCGCTGCCGCATTAGCTACCGCCATTTTAATTGATAAATTCCAACCTGATTACATCGTTAATACCGGTTCTGCTGGTGGCTTCGAGCAATCATTAAAAGTGGGCGACATTGTTATTAGTACAGAAGTTCGATATCACGATGTTGATGTAACCGCATTTGGCTATGAAATAGGTCAGTTACCTGGAAACCCTGCCGCTTACATTCCTCACCCAATACTTGTTAGTGCAGCGCAAGCAGGCGTTGCCAAGCTTGAGAATATACAAACATTACTTGGCTTAATCACAACGGGTGATACTTTTATGACCGCCGATGAAGATATTGCTAAAGCGCGTGCTAATTTCCCGAGCATGGCCGCAGTTGAAATGGAAGGTGCCGCAATAGCGCATACTTGTCATCAATTTAATATACCTTTTGTCGTGATTCGATCTATGTCTGATATTGCAGGTAAGGAGTCTCCTACCTCATTTGAAGCTTATTTAGAAACAGCCTCCGTGAACTCATCTCAATTAGTTGAGAATATGCTGAAGGCATTACAGGGTAAACAGTTAAATTAATAACTCTATTAACACGAAGTTAAAAACTAAATATGACTGCTAATAATCTAACAAACTTAATTGAGATAAGCCCTTTCGCCTATTCAGTTGTCATGCTTTATGGTGTGATTTTGATTAAGTATTTTACCCATTATTTAGCCAGTCATGAACCTTTACGGTTTTTCCGTTTTTTTTGTGATCAGTTAGCTAAAAAGGTCAATAAAACTAAAAACAGTGCTCGTCAGCGCTTTATCTCTGGCTTTATTGCTATTTTAGTTACACTGGCACCTTTAACTATTATTCTGTGGTTATTTGAAGCTTTTGTTGAAGCAACTTGGCTTTGGCAGAGCTTTTTACTTTATCTTGCTTTAGGTGATCTCCATCTAGGAAAAACCAGTAAAGAAATTGCTAAATTAGTCGTTGCTAACAAAAACTTTGAAGCTAAACAGTTATTAAATCCCTGGTTATTAAGAGATACAGAGCAACTTTCGTCTTTGGGTTTAGCGAAAAGCTGTATTGAAATGTTATTACTTCGAGCGATGCAAAATTTATTCACCATTAGCTTTATATTTTTGCTTATTGGCCCGCTTGCCGCATTAGTTAGCCGACTACTGATTGAAATGCATTACAGCTGGAATCATAAACAAAGTAATTTTCAGCCTTTTGGTGACAGTGTGGCGTTCATTGTTAATATTATTCAATGGTTACCCAGTCGTATTTTTTCATTGGTACTGCTTTTTGGCTGTATTGGCAAAAATTTTATTTTATTTTTTAGGCTCAGTCGCCGCTACTTTTTTCAACGAAATAACCGCTATTTATTAAATGTATTCGCCCTGTCTTTAGAAATAAAGCTTGGTGGTGTCGCAATGTACCAAAATATAAAGCTACGTAAAACAAGTTACAATGATCATGGTAGACAACCCCAAGCTACAGATATAATTCATGCAAGTAGCCGTATCAGACAAGTGTTTTATTTTTGTTTTCTATTTTTAGCAATGCTGACATTATTCACTTACTCATTTAATATCAATAGGTAACTCGCATGTATGAATTACTCTACTGGTTAGACTTATTTGGTATAATTGTTTTTGCTTTATCTGGTGCATTAATGGCTGGGCGCTATAAGCTTGACCCTTTTGGCGTTGTTGTTTTAGCTTCTGTTACTGCCATTGGCGGCGGCACCATACGCGACATCACTTTAGATACTCCTGTATTCTGGGTTGCCGACCCCATTTATCTTCATTTCATTTTAGTTACTGCTGTTTTAACCATTGTCATTATTCGACGCCCGAAACGTATTCCAAAGCGATTTTTACTTATTGCTGATGCCTTCGGTTTGGCATTATTTGCGGTATTAGGTACAGAAAAAGCATTAAGTTTGGGCGCTCCAATTTCTGTTGCTGTTGTAATGGGTACTATTACCGGCGTCGCTGGTGGGATGATCCGTGATGTAATATGTAATGTTATTCCAATGATCTTACAAAAAGAAATTTATGCTACAGCAGCAATATTAGGCGGAAGTTTATATGCGTTATTTCATTATTTAGCATGGCCGGAAGATGTCGCTATCATTTTAGCCATACTGGGGGCGCTAACACTCAGACTCGCCGCTATATATTGGCGAGTCTCCCTGCCTGCCTTTCACATAGCAGAAAAAGAAGAGCCAGAAGAAAAGAAATAATACCACCGTCTTTTATACCGACGATTGTGGCAATTTACAAATAAGCTATCCTTTTAAAATGCGTAGCTAATACCAACATTGAAAGTATCAATATCTAAGTCCCCAGCACCTTGATATTGTAAACTCGCATTAAGCCCAAAACCGTTATCCCAGCGATATTCCCAACCGGCTTCTAAGAACAAACCTGTTCCACTTTCTTCGGCAATACGCGTGTGGTTTAGGTCAATTTGATAATCATAAATGCCGCACCTACTTTGGCGTACAAACGATTGCGCTTTGATAAAGATAAGTCTGTTTTTAGCGCCAAAACAACGGCGCCATATTCGAAATTATCAGCTTGTAAGTCAAAATTATTATCGTAATCTGAAAAGCAATCTCAGGAATCTCCTGACTTTTCTTTACATTCCCAATCGTCAATATCGGCAGCGCCAACTAAACCTACTTCTAAATAGTAACTCGGTGAAAATTGATAATTATAATAAAGATAGCTAAGACCAACACCTTCACCATCAGTGTCTTTACCTTTATATTCAATACCACGACCACCATTTTGTAAACCTACGGTGTGTCGTGATTCTAGTTCGGTATTGGCAAAAGCATTCATTGAAAACGTACTTGCTGAAAGTGTTAATAATAGTGTGGCAAGAGTATTTGAGCGTTTCATAATAACATTCTTTAGTTGTTAATCCCGTTAGGATTAAGATGGCGTTATTATGATTGAGAAGTTCCCAACACTGTGTCTTACAAATGTTGGGAAGATGTTTATTTATGTTGGATTTATAATAAGTTGTGCAAGTTACCAAAAGACTACTGCATGACTTTATGCATCAATGCCCCAGCCATCATTATAACCTTGATATTTTGCGGCTATTTGTTCAAATTGTGCTTCTTGGGCAACAACAGCGTCGTAGCTAGGCAGCATTTTCACGGTACAGTCTAAATCCCAAACATTGGGTGTTTCATCAGGGTGAATGACGAGTTCAATTTCTGGCGCATATTCCGTTAAGTAGTCAGCCATTGCTTGCGCTTGTTCTTTTTTTTCGAAGAGTTGAAAAAACACGACGGGATGAACAATAGACAAATCAATACCAGCATCTTGCATTTCAGCCAAAACTTGGCCCGTTTCATCGTTAGGGAATGTCATAAAGGTTAATATCTTTGTAAAAAGTATTGTTATTATAAACCGCTATTTTCTGCAACTCCACAGCAGAGTTAATTATTAATGTCTCCATAGGTACATAAATTATTCAGACAACTTAATTGACTGTTGGTGGGGTAACGAGGACACTTTCCAACCTTACTCATATCTTCAGCTGTTTTGGCCACTAAAGAGGCACCAATCTTATTAATAGCAAAGGGACAATGTAAATCTGCAAATTGGATCTCAACGAATACACATTGCACTTTTGAAGAACATGTTAAATTTTCAATCAATATTTTTTGCTTGGTCGAATAAGCAGTTTTACTGGGAAGGCTTTGTTTATTAACAACGTCAGCAAGGGATGTTTCAATAAAAGTATTACGTTTTTCTTTTTCTACTTTTTTTTTTAGCTTTTTGTCAGCGCGCTCTTGGTCAAGTTGCTGCTTTAACTGTATTGTAGTAATTTTATGTTCTTTTAGTAAGTAGCCTAAACCTAATAGAAGTGTGGCAAAAACCACAACAGCTATCAATGTTATCGTTAGCCATTTAAGCATTATCAGCCGTACTTAGATTACGTGAATATGGATATTTTTTTATCATGGCATCAATAGCTTGATATATTTTAATCTGTGTTTCTGTACTATTATCTTTTTTGTCATTAATTTTTAAATAATAAACACTTCGCCAAACTGAACGTTTTTGTTCTGGGTCTATAACATCAATAATTAAACTTCCAGGCCTAATTTTCCACTGTTTTTTGTCTTTTTGTGCTTCGCCGCCACGTAAACAAAAGGAACAATAAGCGACACCTTTATTATAGTTTAAAAGCTCCTTGCTGTTTTTATTAACCATATGATACGTAATAATAATGTCAGCATCATTTGTTAACCTATAAATAAAGCCATTTTTGTCTAATACTTGCTCTATTGCCAGTTCAATACTATTTCGCGTGGTATCGCTGATATTTTGAAATTCACTAAAGTCAGAATTCCTTTTATAAAAAGCGTAACTGTTTACTTGTGAAAAATTAAAAGTGGTTTGATATTTTGAAATCGCAGATTCAGATGCAGTACAACCTAAAAGCATACAAACTGTAAAGCATAAAAAGGTCATAAAAAAATTAATACGAAAGCGTTTTGGCTGAGTATTTTTAATCAAGAGTAAGCACATCAATCACAAAAGAGTTAAACTTCAGACTACCTTGCTGAAAAAAAATTACAACTATTTGTGTAACTAATAGGTGCGGTAACGTGTTAATAAAACACTTTACATTAATACGGATAAATTGACTTGCGAAAAATCAATCACCTTACCGCCGAATTCATCAGCAAAGGTTGTTGCATTAACGTGTTTGCTAAAACTTACGAGTGTTTTACCCATTGCCGCATTTTACTTGAGCCAGCAACAAACTAGGCATTGCGTGCACCAATAAAGTAAGCATCATTTGGGGTATCCCATGGCGACTTGCTCATGTCGTGTACGAGTACAGAAGTAACGTTACAGTCCAAAATCTGAATGTTTGATTAAGCACATATAATTAGCTTACTGCTACTTTTTCTCGCAACACTTTAAATTCAATTTCAGCAGTTAGAGCTAACACCACACATATTTTCATGTCTATTTTCCTATAAATTAAGGGATCGAATTTAGCATTATTCATATCGGTTCGTCGCTTTTTTGTTGATTTTCAGCGCTATAGATGTACATTATATATGCTAATGATAAGACAATCCCTCCTGTGTATGATGCCCACCCCATTTTATTCTCAGAGGTTATCTTGGTTAATAAGACAAGAGTACCAAAAAATAATACACACAATAAAGTTAAGCCATGACAGGGCCCTAATAGATATATTCTTAGTACTCTCTATTATAGTGAATTAAGAGAATGCAATTAGTAACTCTTAAAATAAGGGGGATTACCCACAGAAAAACTATTTTATAACGAGTTATTATTGTTCAAAAAAATTGCCCATTCAATGTGAACTTACTGAAAATACAGGTAATTCAGTTCAAGCTTTCCTTACAAATTTCCAACTAAGCCCAAAGGATTATTTATTTAAATCTCGTAGCCATCCATCAAAACACCTATTAACATCTCAATATGAAAGGATTGTTGATGGTTGGGTTTCCCTGATTGGTTTAGATCAAAATCAGGGTGGGACTCATACGATGAGAGGAACGAAACCACCGTTGATATATAAAAAACTAAAACTTGAGAGCATGCCAATTATTGTTAAAGCATCGAAAGGTTAAAAGCACTGTCAGGTATTTAGGAACTGTGATGGATGATAATCTTGATATTTCAGAAAGTATAGGTTATTAGATAATATGCCAGATCCATATTTGGTATCTGGCTCCTGCGCCACCTCAACACTCATAGATATAATGGTCAATGAATGCATAGCAAAGAACGCTGTAATCTATCAACAAGCATATTTTTCGTGATGGTATAAAGTAGGTACGTAGACGTGCCAGAATATCTTTTCATGGCGAGAACTAAGTGTGCTCAAGCTTAGTTAAAAATTCTAATTGTTGCTCTAGCTGGATCTTCTCTTTTTTGAACCAGATAGAAATGCCAACAAAAAGTAGGCAGCACCCTAAAGCAATACCTCCGACTAAGTAGTGTTGAAACTCTAATGTTTTATTCAGTGCAACGTACACGATCATACCTAATAAGAACAAGGCTATTAAAAATACTATTGCACAAACAATTCGGCTGAATAACAAGGCTTTCAGATTATTTTTAGACTGTTCAAGTAATACGTTTATATGGCTTTTAGAACTGTCTGTTGAAGCAACAATGGAACTTCTTGCTAAAGCAAGTGTATACAGCCCCGTGGATAACCCCAAGACTAAAAATACTGAATAAAGAATAGTATCAGCAATGGATGGTAATCCTGAGTACATCTCTGAGATGATATAGCTAATCAATGCAATACTTACAATCCCACACAATATGGCTTCTCTCTTATTTTTACGGTTTTGTTTGTTTATTTGATCTATTAAAGTTTTTTCCGATAGAACCTTTTTGTCGATTTCTGCATCATTTTCGTTCCAGCTTTGAAGTAAATTATTCCAAGAACCTTGTTGCTGACTCATGACTTTCTCTCCAGTAGTTTTTTAAGTTTGGTTTTGGCTCTATTTAATTGCACGCCAACATTTGTTACAGATAAGCCAGATATCTCGGCCATATCATTGTAAGAAATACCTTCCAATGACAAAACAACTAACTGTCTTTCTATGACGGGTAACAACCCTATTTTTCTTATTAAATACTCGACTGATTTCGTGGCACTAACATTAGATTCAATATCACTATGTTGACATTCAATATTTTCAGTAAGCTCATCATAATTTTGCTTTCGGCTTTGTTTAGTCACGTGGGTTAATGCCTGATTATAAGCAACTCTATAGATAAAGGTATGCAGAGAGCTTTGCTCCTTAAAAGAAGCCAATGCTTGCCATATAGCTAAAAATATTTCTTGCAACAGGTCTTGCTGAATAACAGGATCGGCTTCAAATGTGGCAGCGACCTTGAATAAAGACAGCCTGTACTTTACAATAATTGACTCGAAGTCCTGTTGATATTCAGACATGCTTAAACGCATTTATCAAGAACACATGTGTCGAAAAGCCAACGCGTCCAACAAACAATAAAGGCTCATACAAAGCTATAAGTTGTTGGTTTATAATATTCGATTGATGATTCATTTATTATCTCCTTAATGATTGGTACCTCGTTAGTAGGTATGACTAAAGATTTATTACAAATATTTTTATTTTGTACCTTTTAAAATAATAAAGGTAATTACATTGCCTCTCTTTAAACAGAGGTTAGCAGTATATTTTCCGTGTTCATTTTAATTGTTGAATGGATGCTATACGTTCAGTTAATATTAGTTATTTAGATAATACAGAATACGAAAGAGCCCGACGTTCGCTGATTCATTAGTAAGTAACTGATTTTAAAAAATTGCATAATATTGGATGAACTTATCTGTCAAGTTCGGATTGTAATATAGGACAGACGAAATTATTAATATTAACTTAGTTTCTTAAGTGATGTTAGTTAGTTGTAAAAGGTGAAATGTCATCGGCAGGTATCAGCTTGCAGCGATCATAGATGTTATTGTCGCTGTATGAATGTATTTTTTTTTGATAATAAAATTAGTCTCAAAGCCAATTTTAAGAAAGTTCGCTATGCAGGAAACTATATAAGTTAGTTATAGTGGACCTCGATAAAGAATCACAACTTAAAGCCCTTACTTCTCCACGACACTGATCCTAAATATTGCTGATTGATTCTCAGGTATTATGACTAAAAATATGTTGCATGTACTACGCTTACTGCTAAATTAATAGAGGGAATATGGAAGTAGCCACTATCTAATATGAATATCCGGCGTGGTATTAATATCGCCATCTTCACTTATCGTTGCTGGTCTACCATTTTTTAACATAAGGACAGCAGTGCTACCAATCGATGTAAAGCGGGTAAACACAAGTTCGTAACCATATTTAGTTAAACTGAGTGCTGAAAAACGTTGTGCTAACGTCAATTTTTTCCAATTCTGTTCGGGCTCTGTCTCGTCCCCAACTAGATACTGCCGCCGTTCAATTAAGCTATTTCTATTAGACTTATTTTCCATATTGCGGCTCAATACTATATTTACTATTTGGTTCAACAAAATGATAACTCTACAACTTAAATGAGTGGAATTTGTCAGTTAATTATTTTAACTCGACTAGCTATATTTAAGCATAAATCATTCCACTACTAAAAATTTGTTTTTAAACAAGAGGCTAGCCCAATATCATGCTGTCAATACTGCAATTATAGAGCACAGTGTAAAAATTTTTGACGAAGATTTTTTAAGCTTTTAATATTATGAACTTAACCGATCACAATTTATAAAAGCATTTAGGTAAAATGCAACAATGATGAAAGACATGAATGCTTATTTTAGTCATAAAAAAACCAGTAAGAATACTGGCTTTAAATATAGCTAAAATATTTTGGATTATTTCACTGTTACTTTAGCAAATTTTCGCTTGCCTACTTGATAAATAGCCGTAGTACCCAAAGCGACACGAAGCTTGTTATCCGTAATTTTTTCACCTTCAATTTTAGCTGCACCCTGCTTAATCATGCGCATGGCATCTGAAGTACTTGCCACTAATCCGGCTTCTTTTAATAGGTTAGCAATAGCAATTTCACCACTGTCGTCTTGTATGTTAACGACTTTATCTTCAATTTCATCAGGCATAGCACCTTTTTGAAAACGATTAATAAACTCTTGATGAGCGACTTCTGCTGCTGCATCATCATGAAATCGACCGATTAATTCTTTTGCTAAATCAATTTTAACATCGCGAGGGTTCATTCCCTCAGCAATTTTTGTCCGGTAAGCAGCGACTTCTTCCATCGGCTTAAAGCTCAATAGTTCGAAATAACGCCACATCAACACATCAGAGATAGACATGATTTTACCAAACATTTCTGTTGGGCTATCCGTAATGCCAATATAGTTATTTAGCGACTTAGACATTTTCTGTACACCGTCTAAACCTTCCAAAAGTGGCATCATTAAAACAGTTTGTGGCCGTTGGCCTTCTGATTTTTGTAACTCACGCCCCATCAGCAAATTGAATTTTTGATCAGTACCGCCGAGTTCAACATCGGCTTCTAGTGCGACTGAATCCCAGCCTTGTACTAAAGGATACATAAATTCATGAATCGCAATTGATTGACCGCTGGTGTAACGTTTCTTAAAATCATCGCGTTCCATCATGCGAGCAACAGTTTGACGAGAAGCTAATTTTAACATTCCTGCAGCACCGAGCTTATCCATCCAGGTAGAGTTAAAAGCGACGGTTGTTTTGGCCGGATCTAGAATTTTAAAAACTTGTTCTTTATACGTTTCAGCATTCGCGAGCACATCTTCTTTAGTTAATGCTTTACGCGTAACGTTTTTACCCGTTGGATCTCCAATCATACCGGTAAAGTCGCCAATTAAGAAAATAACTTCATGGCCCAGCTGCTGAAACTGACGCAACTTATTAATTAATACCGTATGACCTAAATGTAAGTCTGGCGCTGTAGGGTCAAACCCTGCTTTAATTTTTAGTGATTTACCCGTTTTTAATTTTTCTAGTAATTCACTCTCTAGCAAAATTTCTTCTGCACCACGCTTAATTTCAGCAAACGCTTGGCTGACATCAGTCATCGACTTAGCTCCAAAAAATATAGTCATAATTTATTGTTCGATTCTACTGCAATAATGCCCGTGGTTAAAAGCCTTAACTTTATATTTAGGGCAATTGTTCTATTTTTTAAATATTGCGCCTTCATTTTAATGACAAACGCATTGCTGAGTGCCTGAATACATCGACGTTTTCAGCAATAAAATTTTACTCCACGCTTTTTTTTGATATAGTAAACGATAGTTGTCGTATTAAGAACCCCTGATTAGGTTGTAATGTTTTGAAAATCTTAAAAAAATTCTATTTGCAGTTACCAAAGCAGCACAAAATAATTATTAGCTCATTCAGCATGATTATGCTGGTATTACTGCTTATCCCCTCAGAAAAGGCAACAGCGAGTCGTCAAACTGACGATACATCACTTGAAGTCGGTAAACGTTATCCGTTAGCTTTGCCAGCAGCACAAGATATAACCATAGAGACTGCTACTAGTGATCTTCCACAATCAATACCCGAAAAAAAAATAGTAACTAACATAACGCATATTAACGAGTCGCTAACCTGGACAAACGCAAAAGTACGTAACGGTGACTCACTAGCTAAAGTATTCAAACGTTTGGGTTATAGCGCTAGAACTACATACGATGTTAGCTCAGCAGAGGGTAAGTACAGTAAATTATTGAAAAGGATTAATGTCGGTGATGTATTTACAATCGGCCAAACCCCCGCGGGGGATCTCGCAGCACTGACCTATCCGTTATCCAAAACAGAAACCTTATATGTAAAATTACAGGCTGATGGCAGCTACCTGTCAACTAAAGAAACTAAAACAGTTGAAGTGCGAGAGACCATTGCCCATGGTGTTATAAAAAGTAATTTTTGGAATGCCGGTATAGAATCAGGTTTAAGCGATGCACAAATCATTAACCTTGCTAATATTTTTGGTTGGGATATCGACTTTGCTTTAGATATTCGTCAAGGGGATAGTTTTCATGTTGTCTTTGAAAATCGTTATGTCGATGGCGATCACATTGGCACCGGAAAAATTCTTGCTGCTGAATTTATTAATAAAGATGACCCTTTTCAAGCGATTCGTTTTACCGACGGTGAATACTATTCTCCAGATGGCAGAAGCATGCGCAAAGCCTTTTTACGTGCGCCAGTAAACTTTAGGTATATTAGCTCAAACTTCAAACCTAAACGCTTTCATCCTATTCAAAAACGCTGGAAGGCTCATCGTGGTACTGATTATAGGGCAAATAAAGGCACGCCTGTAGTTGCTTCAGGTAACGGTAAAGTGACTCACTCAACCTATAATAAATATAATGGCAATTACGTCTTTATTCAGCATGGTAATGGCATTGTCACTAAATACCTTCACTTCTCCAAGCGAGCGGTGAAAAAAGGCCAACGTGTAAAACAAGGTCAAGTCATTGGTTATGTAGGCTCTACCGGTATGTCTGAGGCATCACATTTACATTATGAATTTTTACTGAATGGTGTACATCGTAACCCTCGAACGGTAAAACTGCCTGATGCCAAGCCGATTAATAAGAAATATAAAGCTGAATTTGCCGTATTATCAAGCCAACGTTTATTAGAGCTTTCAGGCTCTAGACAAGCATTATTGGCGATGCAAACCCATTAAGCCCTCAGCCCAATAATAAATAGCGAGCAAAAATGGCACCAGCTAAATTTTATATTGGGTTAATGTCCGGCACCAGTGCTGACGGTATCGATCTAGCGCTTGTTGATTTTAATGCTGGGGATGTTGCGTTAGTTGCGAGTTATTATCAAGCTTATGACAATATGACAAGGCAGAATATTACTGAGCTTTATCTGCCAAGCAATAATGAAATAGACCGGGCCTTCTCACTCGACATAACGCTTGCCCATCAATTTAGCGACGCGATTAAAGCGTTACTCAAACAAGAAGAATTAGTCCCTGATGATATTATTGCCATCGGTAATCATGGACAAACTATTCGTCATCGCCCCACTCAAAATTCAGAAATAGAAGCACCTTTTACTTTACAATTGGGTTGTAATCAAACCTTAGCCGTATTAACAGGCATTAGAGTTATTGGTGACTTCAGGACAAAGGATATCGCTTTAGGCGGACAAGGAGCCCCTTTGGTGCCTGCATTTCATCAATTTTTACTCCCTCCGGCTCAACGCGATACATTTTTAGTAAATATAGGGGGCATCGCTAATCTTACTTTTCTTCCCAAAAAAGATTCGACAAGAAATGTATTAGGCTTTGACACAGGCCCAGGAAACGCACTGTTAGATGCATGGTGTTTTAAGCACTCTGGCGATAGATTCGACAATAATGGCGACTGGGGGAAATCAGGAACGATTAACCAAGCACTATTAATGCAATTATTATCTGATGATTACTTTTCACGGTTAGCTCCCAAAAGCACAGGCCGTGAATATTTCACCTTACAATGGTTAGAACACTTTATCTCGCCTTTTAAAATAACAGCGGTTGATGTACAAGCAACTTTAACGGCTCTTACTGCTTGCTCTATATCTGCAGAAATTAGAAAAATATCAAATTCTGCTGATGTATATTTATGCGGAGGAGGTATTGAGAATGATTTCTGTTATAAGCTTATAAAACAGGAACTTAACGATTTTAACATCAATAAGATACATGCACTAAAGCTGAATAATAACGCACTTGAGGCAATGGCATTCGCTTGGCTAGCATTCGCTTATGACAAAAAAATCTATGGAAATATCCCAGCAGTCACAGGGGCTAGAAAGTCGGCAGTACTTGGTTGTGAGTTTTTTGCTTAATTCACTCTAGACCTAATTCACTTTATCTTTATAATAAAATGTTCCTGTTGAAATTAATATGCTCATTCAGCGAATTAATTGAACTAATCCATTCATTATCAATCTAAGTTATATTGGGTTAGTTATTCAACATCAAACCAGCAATTTGGCCGAGGAGGAACAATGAAATTTAATGATATCCATATTGGTATGAAATGTGGCAGTAAAAAAGGCAGTGGTACGGTAACCTGGATTGACGGTTCAACGCGCACTATTTACATGGCAAATACAGAAGAAAACGATAGCTTTGAAGTAGACTTTGAAGAAATCATAGAAGACCCTCAAGCGCACAATATAAAAGATACTTATTACTAAGAGAGATTATCCCGCTAAGCACATCATAAATAGACCTCTTATAATAAGTGGTCTATTTATTGAGTTATTTAAATTTTATAAAGTAAGAAACATGCTGAAATCACACGCTGCTGCATAGGGTATAGACATTTAACAGAGCATCTTACATTTTAAATTTTGATAGCTGCTGGTTAAGTTCGTACGCTAACTCAAGTAACTGCTCACTTATTTCTTTGCCTCTTATAGCATCTTTACTCGATTTTTCTGCAACATCACTGATATTGACAACATTGACATTAATTTCATCCGCCGCTAAATTCTGCTGCTGAGCCGCACTAGCAATTTGTGTATTTAAGTCATCAAGCTCAGTTATTTGCGAGGTGATTTCAACTAATAAACTGGCAACATTCGTTACATCTTCCGCTTTTTCATTGGCTTGCTGGCTTACATCATTCATAGAGCTAACCGCATTACCTGCGTCAACTTGTAACTCTCTGATTGTAAACTGAATTTGATCAATAGATTCTCTTGTACGTGTGGCTAACGAACGAACTTCATCAGCAACAACCGCAAAACCTCTCCCTTGTTCACCGGCTCTTGCCGCTTCAATCGCTGCATTTAAAGCCAATAAGTTTGTTTGCTCTGCAATACTTGTTATAACTTCTAGCACACCACCTACTTCATGAGTTTTATCGCTTAGAGCAGCTATCATAGCGGTATTATCAATCACTTTATCACGCAATAAACCAATGCCCTCTTTAGCTTTTTCGATTAATTCCAACCCTTGAGTTGCCTTCTCACGAGCCCAGACTGAATTCTCTGCTGCTGTTTGTGTATTACGATGTACCTCACTTGCCGATGTGTCTAACTCGTTAATAGCTGCTGCAACAGAGTCTGTACCATTTTTTTGATTGAGAACAGCTTTCCGCATTAAGTTAGAAATTTCATCAACACTTTTTGCTGAGTCGATTAATTTATCTGTCGCTGATGATATTGATACAAAACTGGTTCTAAATTTTTTCATCATGCTATTTAATGCCACACTAACCGCACCTAATTCATCGTCATGATGTACTTTTATTTCTTGATTCAAATCTAAATTATGTTCGACACTGTTAATGGTTTTTCTGAGTCGCTTAAGGCGACTAAAAATTAATTTTTTTATTGTTAAACTTAATAACCAGAAAATCACAATAGTAATAATGAGCTGTAAAATACCTGCCTGAGTCATAGAACTCATAATTTGTTGGTCAACTTTAGAGAGATCATACGTCACTTTTACTGCCCCTAATATTTCATTCTCTTTAACCTGATGGCACGTTAAGCAATTAGTGCCACGGTAATTAGAACTTGCGCGGATCGGAGAAATAAAGCTCATCATCGGTTTGCCATCACGATCAAAAAGATCATACGCTTTAGTACCACTTATGCCTTGACGTTCGAAGTCATCAACGGCTTTTTGATCATAAAAACCTTCACCAAACGTATTAACTAAAGCAGGTGCCCTAATAATGCGCGCTTCAACAATTTCATTTTGGCTTTGGATTTTATTTTGTATTAACTGACGATTAGCTATCGTCCCTGTTAACATCATGGTGTTAACAGCATCAAAATAGTTGAGGGCTAAACTTTCTAGATTGCGTTCAACCAAGTTTTCACTTAACTCTTTTTCATCATAATAGAAAAATATGACTGTTGTACTTAAGAATGCTATAGCGATAAGTACTAGCGCAGCATTAATCTTTGCCGCTAATGATAATGCAGAAAACATAAAGTGACTGAATCCGATAATAAAAACAAGTAGGCTTACTCTAGGTTATTTCCATAACAAAACATTGATGTATCTCATAACAAAGTCAATTAACAGCTACTAGTAGAAAATAATGAGATGAAGACAACCTTGTAAAATAGATTACTATTTGGGGTAATCAGTAACATTTAGCGCATAAAAAACCCAGCAATTACGCTGGGTTTGATGTTTATATGTGGTTAATATAGTTTTATATTAACACTTTTGAATTATACGTTTCCTAGAACGGAATATCATCATCAAAATCTATCGTAGGCTCTTGTGGATTAACTTTAGGAGCTGATTGCTTTTGTTGTTGTCCTTGGTTAGCAAAACCACCTTGCTGTTGTGGTGCAGCTTGCTGAGTATAACCACCTTGTTGTGCTGGTGTTTGCTGTTGGAAACCACCTTGCTGTTGTGGTGCGGCTTGCTGGGAATAACCACCTTGTTGTGCGGGTGCTTGTTGTTGAAAACCACCACCTTGTTGCTGCCCTTGACTAGCGAAACCACCACCCTGTCCTTGAGACGGTTTACCATCTAGCATTTGCATTGTGTTAGCTTTGATTTCTGTTTTATAACGGTCTTGACCTGTTTGCTGATCTGTCCATTTACTTGTTTGCAATGAACCTTCAAGGTAAACCTTTGAACCTTTTTTCAAATATTCACCAGCAATCTCAGCTAAGCGTTGATACATCACAATATTATGCCATTCTGTCTTTTCTTTTTGCTCGCCAGTTTGCTTATCTTTCCAGGTTTCTGACGTTGCGATAGTAAGATTTGCTACTGCACCGCCATTTGGCATAAAACGTACTTCTGGGTCTTTCCCTAAATTACCTAAAATGATTACTTTATTAACACCGGCCATGAATAAATCCTATCTTTATGCGTAAATATTTTATTTACTGATTTACGTTATCGACAAATAGTAATTAATTTATCGATGTAATTTTAAAAAGTGGCAATGATTCTATCACTGTGAGTAAAAAATTTCTTTGAGTTTTACTGCATTTTTAAATTTTTTTTTGATTATTTTACACAGAAATTATTACGCTATAAAAAGGTGCGTATTCATTTCTACCTTTATGTTATCTGGTATTTGTAAAGACGATTGATTTTCAAAACAAAAGTGCACCATAACAGCGGTTCCAGAGGCACACTTGGTGTTTTTTTGCCACGCTTCTTGATAAACCGTAAACGATGAACCACCAATGCGACCAATATAGGAGCGTATTTCAATTTCTTTGCCGTAATAGAGCTGAGCATGAAATTCAACATCAATTTTAGCCAAAATCAACTGCCAATCACTTGTATCTAATTCTGGCATAAAAAAACGAAAAACAGGATCTCTAGCTCCTTCAAACCACACAGGTAATAAAGTATTATTTATATGACCTAGTGCATCAGTATCACTAAATCTCGGCATTAATTTTTCACTGAACATTGAGTATTTTCCACAAATTTTAAATAAAGCTATTTTACATTTTTTTTCATTCGGGTGAAGTAAACTCACGAAGTTAATAGAATATAACCTATTGCTATGGTATTTTTATCGATAATATTTATTGATCGTTATCAAAATCATGACTGACTTTATTGAAGTATACCCTAATGCCCTTTCTCAAGAATTTTGTAAAAAATTCATTGATGACTTTGAACAAAGCCCCCATAAAAATGCAGGACGCACCGGTGGAGGTGTTGATATAAGCAAAAAAATTAGCCAGGACATTTATTTAAATCAACATGCTGAGTTTCAGCCTGCACTAGCGACTATTTTGCAAGCTTGCATCGATCATATTACGGCGTATGTAACTAAATACTATTTTAGTTTAATTAGCAGTATTTCTTTAACCGTCCAACACCCAGTGACAAAAAAACCGGTTCAGCTTACTGCCGATAATTTTGAAGAGGTCGGCAAGCCAAATTTAGTAAACTTGATACAATATTTATTTAGGCTTGCACCTATTAATGCCCAAAAATACTTACAAGGTAAGGGTAATTATAATTATTGGCATTCTGAAATTTTCCCACAGCTGGGTGAGAATAATGCCTTACACCGGAATTTGCTTTTTCTTATTTATTTGAATGATGTAGAGGACGGCGGTGAAACTGATTTTTTCTATCAAGAAAAAAGTATCAAACCCAAAGCTGGTACTATGGTTATTGCCCCTTGTGGATTTACGCATACCCACAGAGGCAATGTGCCCGTATCATCAGACAAGTACGTTTTAACTTCATGGATGTTATTTAATCCCGCAGATAAAATTTACACGCCACAATCTTAACAAGTGTTGCCTGTTAATTTATAAAAAGAGTTTCAACAAACGATCTATTTGCGCCATTCTTAACTTTTTCAATAATTTTTTAGGTTTGTCAGGATACTGATCTTGTGATTCAAGCGCTAAATAACTGGTAATTAATTGCGTGTGTTGATTAATTACGGTTAATTCTTGAGTAAACGTTGGTAGTAACTTTTGATGTACATCGTCAATTAATAAACCATTTTCTAAATCTAATCCCCAAGCTCGAGGATTTAAATTATTGCCTGTTAATATATGCCAGCGGTCATCAGCAACAATACCTTTTAAATGAAAGCTATTACTTTCATGCTGCCATAAGCGAACTTTCAGCTTGTTGTTATCAATGTATTTTTGCTGTCTTTTGAGAAATGTCTTTAATAGTGTTTCATAAATATAGGGAATAATACCTATCATGGAAAACTTTTCTTGGTCAGCAATAAAGAAATCATTGGCCTTTTTATCGCCAATAATAATAGTAACTTCGACACCACGCTTTAATGCTGAACGTATATCACGCATTACCGGCTTAGGTAAATTAAAGTAAGGAGTAAAAAGTACTAAACGTTGATTAGCCAAGCGAATAGTTTCGCGAATCTTTTGATTTAGTTGGTTCTTTCTACGACCAAAGCCAATCAGTGGTATTACCGATAGTTCTTCTGCTGAATATTGTGGTTGCTGAGCATAATAATTAAAACGTACGGTTTTTAATGCAACTTTTAGCTTCGATATTATATTCTTTATTTGAAGTTTATTCGGTAAAACATCAACATTTAATTGTGGCGCTAATTCACTTTTAACGAAGGTTTGTTGAAGGAAGTGACAAAAGCTTTCACACAACGCTGGAGACTGAATTTGATAATAACGGTCTAAACGATATTTTTCATCTTGGTGTAAGTAAATATCATTAATACTCGCACCGGTATAAAGTAAAGTGTTATCGAAAACCATACCTTTGAAGTGCCAAACACCCATCAACTCTTTGCGTTTAACGGGGACACCGTAAATAGCAATACTCTCACTATATTGTGCAGCCAATTCAAGGTAAAAGTCTCGATTACCTTGCCCAGATGTATCACCAATTAACCCCCGTTGTGCGCGATGAAAGTCAACGAACACTTTAATATCTAATTTAGGATTAATTTGCTTAGCTTGGTGCAAGGCATTTAAAACTTGCTGGCCCGCATCATCGTTTTGTAAATATAACGCCGTTATATAAATACGTGATTCAGCGTTTTCGATTAATCTAATCAAGGCACTTGCATATTCTTTTGCACTTGATAACACAGTAATATTTTCAGCTAAAAGAGGAATACCCGCTAACACTTTATTCATTCAGGAAAATCCACTTAATTTATGAATACATTAATTTAACGGGCAATAATACCTTATTTGTTCAAACAGTCACTTTATTTCGATAGGTCATCAAGTTTAAATTGTGACAATTGCTGCGAAAGGTGGTCAGCCAGTGCTAATAATTGCTCGCCTGCACTTGCAGCATCTTTTGCTGACTGCATAACCTGGTCTGCATCTTGGGCAATACTTTCTGTATTTTTTGCCATTTCCTTAACCATAACACCTTGTTGATTAACCGCTGTCGATATTTGCAAAGTTGCTCCAACAATTTCATCAACATTGTCAGTCACTTCTGTAAAGGTCGTTTTTACAAGTAACGTTTTTTCAACGCCTTGTTGAGCCATAGCAACACCTTGATGCATCGCTTGCACAGACTTACTGGTTCCTGATTGTAATAATTCAATAATACGTTGAATTTCAGCTGTAGAATCTTGGGTACGACTTGCTAATGTTCTTACTTCATCGGCAACAACAGCAAAACCACGCCCTTGCTCACCTGCACGTGCCGCTTCAATAGCAGCATTTAATGCAAGTAAGTTAGTTTGATCGGCTATTTCTTTTATAACATTAACAAATTGACCAATATCATTACTGTAGCCCGCTAATTCATCAATAATACCTGCAGAAGTATGTACATCTTCTGAAATGTTATTAATGGCTTGTGCGGTGTCACTGATAATACTACGGCCTTGATTAGCATGTGCACTGGTTTGTTCGGTTAGTTGCAGCGTTGCTGTTGTATTATCACAGATCACCTGAACAGAACCGCTGATTTCATTAATTGACTGAACAACGTTGTGTGTATTGTTCTGCTGTTGCGCAATACTCTGCTTCATATGGTCAGTAAGTTGATGAATATTGTTTGCCGAAGCACGTAATTTACTGATATCTCGACTAAACATAGCCAATAAGTGATGTATCTTTTGTTGCATTTGGCTAAAGTTTTTGCCGATGTCGCCAAGCTCATCAGAAGCGTTAACCAATAACTGTTGAGAAAAGTTTCCTTTGCCTAAGTTTTCCGCAGCCTTATTAATGGCACTAACACTATGGATTAACGAATGATAAATCCCCATCAGTAAATAACTGATCACCAAAATAACCACCATCAACACGATGGCTAAGATCCACAACGTTTGTTCACTCTTGTGTGTCAGTGTGTCAATTCTTGTTAACAATAAGCGGTCACTTATTTTGAGTAAGCTTTCTATTAATTGATAAACCGTATGAGCAAATTGAGTTGCTTGCTTTTGATTTAACGAAATATTATCAGGGTCGATCATTTGTTGATGCAGTATTTGCTGATATTCATCAAGTTGCTGATTAAAATTTTTGTGTTCAGGTAAATACAAAGACAATTCATTATCTGCAACGCGCTTAAGCTGTAGGGTCGTTTTATCAAGTTGTACTTGTAATTCATCGAGACGTTTATCAAGCGCGACAACTAAGGTGTAATTTTCAGCGTCAAAACCATTACCAATAATTTGTGCACTGACCGATTCAATGCGCTTTAAGTATTCTAATAAAGCGGGAATTCGTTGACTACTTGCCTCTGCCAGATAAAAGGCGATGGCATCGTTTTCTCGGGTTAAGCCACTGAGTGCAGCAAGGCGTTCACGTATTGATAAGCTTTGTTCATAAACAACTTGGTAAGCTGCGGTTTGAATTGAATTTTCACCGTCAAGTAAACCCTGCCACGTTTTCAATAATGCAGAGGCTGAAATATCTGGCGGTAAAGTTAATTGTGAAATTTTGTTGGTAATAGAACTACGTTGGTCTGCTTGAAGCCTACTATGAGCAATAGCTTGCTCAAGTTTTACTGCTTGCTGTACTTGGGTTAATCCCAGCAACTGTTCTTGATGCTGGGTGATTAAGCCACTTTGCTCTTGAACTATCCACCATGAGCCAAAAAAAACAGGAATGAAAAACATACTCGCTAGAAGGATGAATTTGGCTTTAAAACGTAAAGCATTAGAAAGTGATATTGCGGGTTTCAGAAATGAAGACATAATTACTCTTATTTTTATAGGCCAACGTTATGCGGATGTATTTAAGCATAACAGTTGACCATAAATAGAGTGGTTTTCTTTCAAGTTATTATTTATATAATGAACAAGTGAGCTAAAACGTAACGTTAAATAACCGCGGCCAATTCTGCAGCTTGACGAATAGCTCTTTTCGCATCTAACTCAGCGGCCACTTTAGCGCCACCAATTAAATGTAGCCCTTGTTCAGCCCCTTTATTGCTTTCTAACTGGTGATACAAGCCACGCTGTGACTCTTGTCCAGCACAAATAATAACGTGTTCAACATCAAGTACTTGCTCTTTACCATCGATTTCAATAGTTAATCCCGCATCATCTATCTTCTTATAATTAACACCCGCTAACATTTTTACACCATTATTTTTCAACGTAGTCCTGTGGACCCAACCGGTAGTTTTCCCTAACCCTGCCCCCACTTTTGTTGTTTTTCTTTGTAATAAATAAATGTGACGTGATGTTTTTTCATTAAGCGCTACTGTCGACTTATCTAATAACGCGCCGTTACTTTGATAGCTTTGATCAACACCCCAACTCTTTAACCATTTTTCTTTGTTATTTACTAAAGGGGTTTTTTCATGCTCTTCCGCTAAGTAAACAGCAACGTCAAAACCGATACCACCCGCACCAATAATAGCAACATTCTGACCCATAGGTTGTTTATCGCGTAGTACATCTAAGTAGTTTTTTACTTTTTCATGATCGATACCTTCTATATCGAGTTTTCTCGGTAAAATTCCGGTTGCAACCACTATTTCGTCAAATCCCCCCTTTGCTAAATCATTAGCGGTCGCTTCGGTTGATAAATGTAACTTAATATCAAGCAAGCTAATTTGCTTATTAAAATATCTAATTGTTTCATAAAACTCTTCTTTACCCGGCACTTGCTTGGCAAAGTTAAACTGCCCACCAATTTCACTCGCACGATCAAAGATTTCAATTTTATGACCTCGTTGAGCCGCGTAAACACTAAAGGCTAAACCAGCAGGACCTGCACCTACAACGGCTATTCGCTTACTTTTTATGGCTTTTTCAAAGGTGAGTTCCGTTTCATAACACGCCGTAGGGTTAACCAAACAAGAAGCGCGTTGTTGCTGAAAAACATGGTCTAAACACGCTTGGTTACAACCGATACAGGTATTAATTTCATCACTTTTATTTTCAATCGCTTTTTTAACAAACTCAGCATCCGCCAAAAAGGGTCGCGCCATTGATACCATATCGGCTTGCCCTGATGATAAAACTTCTTCAGCGATCTCTGGGGTATTGATGCGGTTAGTCGCCACCAATGGGATAGAAACTTCTTGCTTCATTTTCTCAGTGATCCAAGTAAATGCAGCACGAGGCACTGAAGTAGTAATTGTCGGTATGCGGGCTTCATGCCAACCAATACCAGTATTAATTAATGTCGCTCCAGCGGTTTCAACAGCTTTTGCCATGGTTACGACATCTGCCCAGCTATTGCCGCCATCGACAAGATCGAGCATCGATAAGCGGAAAATAAGAATAAACTTTTCACCCACTTTTTCTCTTACCGCTTTTATTATTTCAATGGCTAAACGCATACGATTTTCTACGCATCCACCCCACTTATCCGTTCTTTTATTAACACGGACACATGAAAATTGATTAAGTAAGTAACCTTCAGAGCCCATAATTTCAACGCCGTCATAACCCGCTCTTTGTGCTAATGAAGCTGAATGAGCAAAGTCTTTAATCGTACCTTTAATTTGACGAACTGACATCGCAGAGGGTGTAAAAGGGTTTATAGGTGACTTTACTTTACTTGGCGCAAAACTAAAGGGGTGATAAGAATAGCGACCCGCATGCAATAATTGCAGACAAATTTTTGTTGGATATTGATGAACAGCTTCAGTAATTTTTTTATGCTTAGCAACGTGCCAAAATTTACTGAGTTCACAGCCAAACGGCGTTAGGCGCCCCCTAGCATTAGGACTAATGCCGCCGGTAACAATTAAACCAACACCGCCTTTTGCCCGCGCTTGATAAAAAGCCGCTAATTTATCAAAGCCACCTTTTTCTTCTTCAAGCCCAGTGTGCATTGAGCCCATCAGAGTACGATTTGCTATGGTGGTAAAACCCAAATCTAATGGGGCTAATAAGTTAGGAAAGGCGCTATTGGCTGTTTTAGTTGTCATAGTAGTTCACTTTATCAGGATTGTTTTGATGGTCAAACCAGTTATTATCATTATAAAGTAGACGTTTATAGTGATAAATTCAAGTACTATTTTGACAGCTGTCAGATTAGAAATGTATTTACTAAAAAATTCAAGTCAGTATGCTAAGCGTTATGAATAAACAGAAAATTATTAGCGATATTCTTACCCACTTATCACATGAATTATCCGCTATAAAAACAGCCGCAAACAATGCTCACCTTGCCGCCACTGATGATCAGTCTATCGCTGAAACTCAATACGATACACTTGCTATTGAAGCAAGTTATTTAGCTGAGGGGCAATCACGTCGGGTAGCTGATATTCAACGAGCGAAACAAGCGATAGAACAATTAGTGGTGCGAGACTTTCACAAAGAAATGTCGATATCATTAGGGGCAATGGTGGCGGTGTCACAAGATAATGATGGTAAGAAATGGTTCTTTATTGCGCCGGCTGCCGGTGGTTTTAAAGGTGTAATAGATAAAAAACACTATACGGTGATCACACCAAGCTCACCGATGGCAAAGGCATTAATGGGGAAATTCATTGATGATGATGTCGAGTTAATGATTAATGCGAACAAACATTATCACGAAATAATGACTATTTATTAGGGCAAACTGATGAAAGATAACTTTAAGACTATATATTAACCTACGTTTCTCTCTAGCTTAGGAGCCAGTGAAATAAAGACTTCTTTTTTCTAGCTAAACTCTCAATATCTAAGTACCTGCATCTATGCTGGTACTTAGAGTAACCGATAACCCTAGGGATTCAACGCTGCTTTAATGTCAGCTAAGTTAACCACTTTGTCGTTAACTTTCAGGTAAACAACCGACTCTTCTTGAACCAATATAGCTTCAATAACACCAGGTAATTCAATTAATTTTTCAGCCACTTGATTTGCTTTTTCTTTGCAATTAATACTGGTGGTAAAAGTATAACTTTTTGATTTTTTAAGCGGTTTCATGCTCATTGCGGCAAAAAACCATAATAAAGTAATGAATGACATCACTAAAAATATGGCTTGTTCGCCAAATTGACTCGCAATAATGCCGCCAATAATGCCACCGGTAAAAGCACCTAAAAATTGGCTACTCGAATAAATACCCATGACGCTACCTTTTACACCAGCAGGAGCAATGCGTGACAGAATAGATGGCATGGTTGCTTCTAAATAATTGAAGGCAGTAAAAAACATCACCACCAACAACACTAACGTCCAGAAGCCAAGCGGTAAGTACCAGAGTAAGAGTAGCGATGCCGCCAATAATAAAATAGCGGCGGAAAACACCTGTTTTTCTTTTTGTTTTTTAATCGCCATGATCATAAAAGGTACCATCAAAACAAAAGAGCCGAGTAAAGCGGGTAAATATAATTGCCAATGTTGCTCAAGTGCTAAGCCACTGGCAACAAACTGTTTAGGCAAGGTTATAAAACAGGCCGTTAACGCCATATGAAGAATAAACACGCCCCAATTTAAACGTGATAATTCAGGATGACGCATTAGTTTACTTAGCTGCTCAGGTAAAGCGACACTGTCGCCTTTAGGTGCCTTATTAACTGAGTTGGGTACCATGAATTGAATCATTACCATGGCTAAAATAGTGAGTACGGCTGTAAACCAGAATAAACCACTCAGGCCAAACGCTTGCGCAACAATAGGCCCAAAAACCATCGCTAAAGTAAACGACAGTCCGATAAACATACCAATAGTCGCCATAACTTTTGGCCGTTGCTCTTCTCGGCTCAAATCAGCAGCTAACGCCAGTACGGCGCTTGCAATAGCACCAGTGCCTTGCAAGGCTCGACCAAACACCACGCCATAAATGGTGTCAGACATCGCAGCAACAACACTGCCTAAAAAGAAAATCACTAGGCCAAATAAAATGATGGGTTTTCTGCCATATTTATCTGACAAAATACCCATAGGAATTTGTAGCATGGCCTGAGTTAGCCCGTAGGCTCCAATGGCTAAGCCAATCCAAATAGGACTAAAGCCAATCAGTTGTTCGCCGTAAATAGCAAACACGGGCAAGATCATAAAAAGGCCAAGCATACGTAAGCCAAAAACGGCGGCTAAAGAAAATGCGGCTTTCTTTTCAATACTGTTTAAACCTGTCGTACTCATGGAGGGTCTCTATCTAACGTGTCATAAAAAAGCAAAAATTCGCACTATAATAGCACGACAAAGTCCTGAACAAAAACAGAGATTATTACTGATTATTGCCAAATAATTATGCAATAATGCCTGGTTCAAACTTTATGTGGAATAGCGATAGCGAATCTATTGAGTTTGTTCAAATTCGGAGAAACTTATTAACGTGGATATTTATGAAAAATATTGAAGTACGTGGCGCTAGAACGCATAACCTTAAAAACATCAGTTTGGATATTCCTAGAGAAAAGTTAGTCGTTATTACGGGTCTTTCGGGCTCAGGTAAATCATCACTCGCTTTTGATACCTTATATGCCGAAGGACAAAGACGCTATGTAGAGTCACTTTCTGCTTACGCTCGTCAATTTTTGTCACTCATGGAAAAGCCTGACGTTGACCATATAGAAGGGTTATCGCCAGCTATTTCAATTGAACAAAAGTCAACGTCACATAATCCTCGCTCGACGGTCGGTACTATCACCGAAATTTACGATTACCTTCGATTACTTTATGCTCGTGTTGGCGAACCACGTTGTCCGACCCACCACCAGCCTTTAGCTGCACAGACAAATTCACAAATGGTGGATAAGGTTTTGTCGCTTGAAGAAGGCACCAAAGTTATGGTGCTTGCCCCCGTATTGCAGGGCCGAAAAGGTGAGCATGTAAAGTTGCTCGATAATCTTGCAGCACAAGGTTACATTCGCGCGAGAATCGATGGCGAGGTTTGTGACTTATCAGATCCTCCAACGCTAGAGCTTCATAAAAAACATACTATTGAAGTGGTCGTTGACCGATTAAAAGTACGTGACGATATTCAACTTCGCTTGTCTGAGTCGTTTGAAACTGCATTAAATTTAACCGCTGGTACCGCTAAAATTGCCTTTATGGACGAACCTGATCGTGAAGAATTGATTTTTTCAGCCAACTTTGCTTGTTCAAAGTGTGGCTATAGCATGCAAGAACTCGAACCACGGCTGTTTTCATTTAATAACCCTGCTGGCGCTTGTAAAACGTGTGATGGATTAGGTAATCAACAGTTCTTTGACGCTGCTCGAGTGATCACCAACCCTGAACTGAGTCTGTCAGGTGGTGCAATACGTGGCTGGGACAAGCGCAACTTTTACTATTTTCAAATGCTACAAGCGTTGTCAGACCATTATAAATTTGCCCTTGATAAACCTTTTGAAAAATTATCCAAAAACGACCAAGACGTTATTCTCCGCGGTAGTGGCAAACAAGAGATTGAATTCAAATACATGAACGATCGTGGTGATGTAATCGTTCGCAAGCATCCTTTTGAAGGCATTATCAATAATATGGAACGCCGTTTTCGTGAAACGGAGTCAAATGCGGTTCGTGACGAATTATCAAAATATTTGAATAGCCAGCATTGTCCTGATTGTAATGGCAGTCGTTTACGCCTTGAGGCGCGCAATGTATTTATTGCTGATACGCCCTTAACTGCAATTGCTGAACTTTCTATTTCTGATGCCCTAGCCTTTTTTGAAAACTTAAATTTATCAGGCCAAAAAGCACAAATTGCAGAAAAAATCCTTAAGGAAGTGTGTGAACGCTTAGGCTTTTTAGTTAACGTTGGCTTAAATTACCTTAATCTCTCACGTGCTGCTGGCACTTTATCAGGAGGTGAAGCACAACGTATTCGTTTAGCAAGCCAAATAGGTGCTGGTTTAGTCGGTGTTATGTATGTGCTAGACGAACCGTCAATTGGCTTACATCAACGCGATAACGAACGTTTGTTAAAAACCTTGATCCACTTACGTGATTTAGGCAATACCGTGATTGTGGTTGAACATGACGAAGACGCCATTCGTGCCGCCGATTATGTCATTGACATTGGCCCTGGGGCTGGTGTTCATGGCGGTGAAATTATTGCACAAGGCGATGTAAATGATATTTTAGCCTGTGAAAATTCGCTAACCGGGCAATACCTTTCAGGCAGAGAGGGCATTGAAATACCGAAGGTTCGTGTTCCCTTTGATAAAAAGAATGTCGTTGAACTTAAAGGAGCAACAGGTAATAACTTAAAAAATGTTGATTTAATCATTCCCAATGGTTTAATGACTTGTGTGACCGGCGTTTCGGGTTCTGGAAAATCGACCTTAATTAACGATACCCTATTTAAACTTGCTCACATTGCATTAAATGGCGCAACCACACAAGAACCCGCACCATACAAAGAAATTATTGGTTTAGATTTACTTGATAAAGTGATTGATATTGACCAAAGCCCGATTGGCAGAACACCGCGTTCAAACCCTGCAACCTATACCGGTATATTTACCGCTATTCGTGAGATTTTTGCTGCGACGCAAGAGTCACGTTCAAGGGGCTATAAGCCAGGCCGCTTTAGTTTTAACGTAAAAGGTGGACGTTGTGAAGCTTGTCAAGGTGACGGTTTAATCAAAGTTGAAATGCATTTCTTACCTGACGTTTACGTACCTTGTGATGCCTGTAAATCAAAGCGTTATAATCGTGAAACCTTAGAAGTAAAGTATAAAGGCAAGAGTATTCATGAAGTGCTTGATATGACCATTGAAGATGCTTTAACGTTTTTTGCGCCCATACCCGCGATTAACCGTAAATTACAAACACTAATGGATGTTGGCTTAAGTTATATTAAATTAGGTCAATCGGCGACTACCCTTTCGGGTGGTGAAGCACAACGTGTTAAATTATCGAAAGAGTTATCAAAGCGTGACACCGGTAAAACCCTCTATATTCTTGATGAACCAACAACCGGCTTGCATTTTCACGACATTAAACAATTGATGCATGTTATTCATCGTTTACGTGACCATGGCAATACCGTTGTAGTGATAGAGCATAACCTAGACGTAATAAAAACAGCAGATTGGATTATTGATTTAGGGCCTGAAGGTGGTTCTGGTGGTGGCGAAATTCTGGTGTCGGGTACGCCTGAAGACGTTGCGAAACATAAAACATCGCACACGGCTAGATTTTTAAAGCCTTTGCTTGATAAGCAATCAGCTAAAAAACGGAAATAAATCTTAACAAACAAAAAGGTGCGTTAACTTGGCATATTGCACCTTTTGTCGTTAAGATAGTGTGACTTAATAGACCATATTACTGACACCATAAATGACGGATCATCAAGCTCAACCATCATGGCAAAATCCATTTATTTACCTGCTTGCTTTTTGTAGTGGCTTTTGCATTATGGGTATTGAACTTTTAGGCGGTAGAATTCTTGCGCCTTTTTTTGGCAGTAGTGTTCATATTTGGGGCAGTATAATTACCGTATTTATGTTGAGCCTATCGTTTGGCTACCTTGCTGGTGGTAAGTTGTCGACAAAAAATGCTTCTTTAAAAAAATATGGTTTAATTTTTGTCTTAGCAGGCATTACCATTTTACCTGTTGCATTTTGGTCAACGGGCATTATGGAAATAATATTCCTCAATGTTGAAGACTCTCGCTATGGTTCTCTACTTGCCTGTGGCGCATTATTTTTCATACCCACCATTATTTTGGGCATGATATCCCCATATTCTGTGCGTTTATTAGTTACTGATAAAGATAGTAGTGGGCAAACAGCGGGGAAACTTTACTTTGTGTCTACCTTAGGTAGTGCCTTGGGTACGATTATTACATCATTTTATTTTGTGCTGTTTTTTGAAGTAAACAACATCATTACGGTGTTTAGTTCAGTATTAGCGATACTCGGTATCTGCGCTATTTTATTAAATAAATCAGTCAAGCCACTTCACATTAGTACAGCAGGTGTTGTTCATGAATAAATTATGCAGTTCAATAGTCATACTTGCTCTGATATCTGCCGTTTTTTCGACGAATGTTTTTGCTGCAACTGTTCATCAAGAACGTTCTTTATACCGGAACATTTTGGTTGATGATCAAGGTGATTTACGTTGTTTAAAATTTAATGTTAAAACAAGTAAAACTAATCAAAGTTGTTTTTATAAAAGCGCCCCACACCGTTTAGTGTTTAATTATACCAAATTAATTTTTTCTGGATTGCTACTCATTGAAGAGCCAAAGAACATTCTTATTATTGGTTTAGGTGGCGGTACTATGTCTAACACCCTGCAACAACTCTATCCGACCAGTAAAATCATCAATGTTGAAATAGATCCTGCGGTTGTCAAAGTCGCCCGAAAACACTTTGGTTTTTTCGAAAATCAACATGTTTCTTCTGTTATTCAAGATGGAAGGATTTTTATCAAACGTGCACTTATCAAAAAACAACAATACGACTGGATAATTCTTGATGCATTTAACGGTGACTACATACCTGAACATTTATTAACACAAGAGTTTTTGCAGGAAACTAAAGATCTACTCAGTCCGAAGGGGATATTAAGTGCAAATACTTTTTCAGTGAGTGAGTTATATGCACATGAGTCAGCAACATATAAAAAAGTGTTTGGCGATTTTTATAATGTGCGTAACTATAAAAACACTAATCGCATTATTTTAGCCACTAAAGGCCAATTACCTAGCTTTGCATTAATAAATCAGCGAGCAAAAAAATTACAAAGTCGTTTAACACCTTTCAATGTTGACTTATTAGAAGTAAGCCAACAAATGACGCCAACAAGCATAGAGCAAGACTGGTCAGAAGATACTAAGTTACTGACTGACCAGTTTTCACCAGCGAATTTATTGAATAATTAAACCTTTAATTCAAGATAAATCAGTAGGAAATCATGTTTATCACTTGCGATTTTCGCGTTGAGCAAATATGATGAGTTAATTAAAATTATATCAATAATAAATTGAAATAAATCAGTAGTTATTCATTATCTTCCATTTCGGTGATTTTTTGAATTTACGATTAACTTCTATTGTTTGGGAATATTAAACATGCGCTTGGCTTTACTCGCTCTTACCATAAGTTGTCTTTCATTAAGTTCGTTTACTCATGCTTTTGAAACCACTTCATCCAAAAGTACAACGGTTGAAAGTCTAGAAATTGAATTAAGTAATAAAGAAACTCAATACAGTGTTTTCATCAATGCTTTAGATAATTTGAATGCACAAGTTACGACAGAAGAAGATCGCTTAAGCGGCTTGCGTGCACAAGGTAAAGCATTACAAACGCTTCGCCAAGAAGCGTTGCTTAATATGAATGAACAATATGAGTCGATGGTTGATAACCCCGAACAAGATATTGCGCAATCGCAAAATAATTATCGTCAATCTATTATCAATCAAACACAAAATAAAAATGCCATTAAAGCAAGTGTCACTAATTTGTCTGACGCTAAAACTGAAGTAGCAAAAGCAAATATTGACCGTTTTACACTTGCAAACAACCGTGAAGCTTTAATCGAGGAAATTCGTATTGCCCGAGTGAAGCGCTTACGTCGTGAGTTTGAAAAACAAGATGAACTCGAAGTTTACCAAGTTGTTACCTGTGACACTCAAGAGACTCTTAATAAATGTATTACCCGTGGCAATCGTTTAGCCAAACAAAAAGCATCAAAAACATTTTTAGATAAATTGTTTAATGTTGCAACTGAATCAAGTTTGATTAATCAATACAAAAAAGATTCTGCTGCGCAGGTTCGCTTAGTAAAGCATAAAGTTAAAGCGGGTGAATTTAGTGGCCAAGGTAACTATGGCACAACTATTATTGTTGAAATGCAAGGCTCTTTACCCAATAACGAAGCCTGTGTGTTATTGAATATTTCTGCGCGCTATTGTGGCTATCAAGAGGGTCAACCTTCGACCCCTATTGTTGATGAAACAGCAAACTTTCAACAAACAGCTGGCCTTAGTGATGATACATTAATGTATGAATTAACTGTTCGTTCTGACCAGTACGACGACGAAGTTTTTATTGATGGCGTAAGCTACGGCTCGACAAAACTTTCAGTGATGCTTTCAGCGGGTCATCATGATATTAATGTGACCAAGCCGGGTTACAGTGATTATCAACAACAGATTCGTTTATCAAAAAACACACTCATTAAAGTTGAGCTCTTAAAAGCGGCGATAAACCTCGCTAATGGTGAAAAAATTCAAGATATTTTGCCTGGTGATGAATTAGGGCCAGAATTAATTGGTGTACCCGCTGGTCGTTTTCAAATGGGCGATATGAAAGGTGCGGGTTTAAGCAACGAGAAACCTGCTCGTGGCGAACAAATTTTAAAAGCATTCGCCATTGGCCAAAACCAAATAACAGTAGGTGACTTTAAGCAATTCGTTAAAGAAACAAATTACGTAACAGAAGCTGAAAGTACTAATGGCTGTGCTGCTTTTATTGACGGCGAACCAAAATATAATAATGTATTAAACTGGCGCAACCCAGGTTTCAGCCAAGCAGATGATCATCCTGTAGTATGCGTTAGCGATATTGATAGCAAAGCCTATTTAACTTGGTTATCAAAGCAAACAGAACGTGAATATCGTTTACCTAATGAAATGGAGTGGGAATATGTTGCTCGCGCCGGCAGTGTAGAAAATTACTGGTGGGGTAATGACATTGGCAATGGTAAAGCGAATTGTGCCTATTGTGGTAGCAAATGGTCAAACCGAAGCACAGCGCCAGTAAAATCATTTAGAGCCAATAAATTAGGCTTATATGACACAGTAGGTAATGTTTGGGAACTAACGAATGGCGATAAAGTTGTTGCTCGTGGCGGTGCTTGGAACTTTGCCCCTAAATTAGCCCGTACCTCAGTACGTTTAGAGTTATCTTCAGGATTTCGTTCTAATTATTTAGGTTTTAGAGCATTACGCGAGAATTAATCGCCAGTCTAAATAAATCCAAGGAGCTTATCGCTCCTTTTTTTATACCTTAAATTAACTAGAATTAAATGGATTAATACCTCACTTGATAAATAATGTATTCTCACAAGTATGAGTAACTACTGTGTTTACCCAACAGCAGTTACTGCGGTGAATGTCCTTACTTTAAATAGCTGATAGTTTGATCTGTGACACACTTAGAAAAACTTTTTTGCCTTTCTTCACGGCTTAATGATGAGATACTAGCTACTACAATTGCCATTCTCTCTAATTTTTTTTGTTGCGGTAAACCTGACAACTGCTCAAAAAAGCACCCCTGCAAACCGTAATTCAACGCGATATCTGATTTTGTTGCCGCGCCCGCTAAACAAGTTATTAATTTTTCTGCCAGTAAATCACGATCCATATCCTCGACAAGCTCTTTCACCTGATAATTGGCATTACCACTGTTTTTAGCCTTGTTACAAGCAAAAAACATATCAGCCACTGCAATGATAGGTATTAAACGTTCATGCTGGGCACTAAAACGCAATTTTAGCCACTTATCATGCTCAAGTTTGTCTGAGGTATTATCTTGTGAAGCACTCGCTATGCTTGATGATAAAATCAAAAAAACAAACAAAGCGTTTGTTGGTAACAATTTTTTCATAACGTTGCTCTATGGGTAAAGTATACGCTGCAATTTACCCTACTAATAAGTAAAAATACAACTATCGTTTTTATAATCAACCATAACTTCACCCAATGAAATATTCATGCTTTAATAAGAAAAAATCTATTTAAGTAAAATATTATGATGTCTAAAAAGTTAGTTACCCTGTTATGCGTTTTCATCACTAGTCTCTGTTTGTCAAATGTAAGTTTTGCTGAGACAACAGCTGAAAAAAATGTATTACAGAATTTTGAGACGTTAATTTCTTCTCATAAAGGAAAAGTTATTTATGTAGATTTCTGGGCATCTTGGTGTGGTCCTTGTCGAAAATCATTCCCTTGGATGAACAACATACAAGATAAATATCAACAACAAGGCTTAGTTATCATCAGTGTAAACGTTGATAACAACAAAGCTCTAGCAGATAAATTTCTTGCTGAAATCCCCTCTAACTTTACGGTTTTTTATGACCCAAAAGGAAAAGTTGCTCGACAATATAAGCTAAAAGGTATGCCAAGTAGCTACATAATAGACCGTTCAGGAAAGGTTGTTAGTGCTCATGTAGGCTTCTCTCAAAGCAAGAAAACAAAGTATGAACAAGAATTAATAGCGTTACTCAATACGGTTAACTAGAGCGTTTTTTTAAACGAAGTATGCGGCTGATAAATGATGAACTACTTCTGCTTTAAAAAGCCGATAGCCGATAAAAAATTGAGAATTAGCGTTTCTTATTTTTATACCTTAACCAGATATAAATGCCACTCACTGAAAGTAAAATAAGCATAAAAGCGACAATATCCATAAACCATACGCCGAGATTACCAAATAGTCGTCCTGAGTGTGCATCAAGTATCACGCGCTCCCAGTTCAAAAACTGTGACTGAAACTGCCTATTGGCAATGGTTAACTCATGCTTTGTTGGGGGAGTATTATTAACCCAAGTAGGTTCAATTAATGTATTGATTATTTGCCACTCAAAAAAGTCACTGTCTCCTTGATAGTAGCCTTGTGGTGTATTTAAAATGAGCCGCTCGTCTGTAACGCTAAATGCTGAGATTGGAATGGGTAAATCACTTGAACTGTCCATTTTATCAACAAGGTCGCCCTTTTCGGTAAAAATGACCAATTGCTTTGTGGTAACGACCAAGCGATATGATTGAAAAGTGCTAATACCGATAATAGGGTTATCACTTTGAAAAACCAATTTATCACCTAACCAAACAAGTTGGTTAGTGACTAACCATTCTTTTTGTTGATAAAAACGAACGTCAGTCGGTGGTTTAATACCATAATGATTAAGCAGTATAGTACTCGTAATCGAATGCTGTGATAAAGAAAATGCGGTGGTGTGATTTAAGGCAATACCCGAAATAGAGAGAAAAATAAGAAAGAAAGCGGCAAAGATACCTAGTCGACGGTGCCATTTTCGTAAATGGCGAATAAGGCGATTACCTATTGCTTGTGCTGATTTATTCTTAATCATTGGGATGTGAATTAAACCTATCTAAATAAAATTATGATGGGCAAAAATATTAAACTTTTACCTTTTTATTTAACCAAAGTGCCAACCGTGCAACTTTAGTAAGCGCTCGTACTGACATGGTTGCGCCTGTTATACCATCAATATGTTGATTAAGCATGTTTTCTTTGGTTAAAGATGCTGATTTAAATTGATTAGTAAAAAAGTCATGTCGTACTTCGTCACCACGAGATTCGCGATAAGCCAGAACTTTAACATCGACAATTTGCTCATTATTAATGTGCACTCCAATAGTAATAGGTTTTTCTTTTCCTATCTCTTCAAGTACCCACACCGTTTCACTTGCTTGTTGCCAATACTTTAAACGTAAACGGCTATACTCGTGGCTCATAATTTCACTAATAACGAGCTTGTCGTCTGCTGATAACCATAAAGCTTTAGATTTTGGCACTTCACCCTGAAAGGAGGTGCTAACAAACTGTTTTGAGGTTTGGTAAGTACCGTTCGCTGATACTTGTGTTGCCACGCTAAACATGACGAGTAAAGTGAATATAATTTTAACCACATGTCACCTCTTATAGTAAAGATAGTTTAAAGCACAAAAGTGAATGGACATATAATATCCATTCACTTCCTTGTGTACTATGACCTAACGCAAATTTACATAAAGTAAGTAAAATTAAAACTGGTAGCCAAAACCTAAGTTAAAACCTTTTGAGTCTTTCGACCCACCCAATTCTTCATAATCTGCTTTTAATACAACATTTTCATGCAAGTAGTAGTTAACACCAACACTTGTAGATTCAACAGCATCAGAGCCACTTAGCCCTGCTTCATTGTTGTATTGAGCATAACGAGCAAAAGCGCCAACGTCTTCATTTAACATATATGAAGGTTCAATATACCAACCTGTTTGCTCATCACGACCTAAAGCTTTGGCTTCATCACCGTCAATATTCCAGGTTGCATACAAAGCACGAACCGTGAAGTTATTAACTTGATAAATAGCATGAGCTTCAATTAATGTCGCAGCAGCATCGTCAACACCAGCAGCACTTTGAGTCAAATCTGTTTGATACTGAACAGTTGCCGCTAACTCTAATCCTGGAATAGCGGTATATTTAATACGACCAGTGTAGGCTAAGTTTTCAGCTGAAGCGTTAGAAACTTTTTGACGTCCGCCTCTGATTTTATAATCATTCCCTACATTTAAACCACTTGTTATAGCAGCATCAACGGCTAAGCCTGGAGCTAATTTAAAATTCCCTGCAACACCCGCTTCCCACCAAGTGGCTGGGATAATATTCTTTTCAACGCCGTTGCGCTCAACACCGTAAAAAGTTGGCGGCTCATGCGTTTCATTAATAATACCTACAGGCACTAAAAATAAGCCTGTTTTGGTTGTTATTGTATCGCTGTAGTCATACTCTACATAAGCTTGCTCTAGCTCAACTTCACCATCTTGCCCTTCACCAGCGATGCTATGCTCTAATTCAAACTCAGAGAAAAAACGTAATTTGTTTGTAAACTCATGGCCAAAAAACAAAACAAAGCGATGAAAATCAACTTTTGCATCTTTATCTTCGTAGTTGTTGTAATGTAATTCGCCATAGCCACCAATGGTCGTTTTAGCAAATGAGCTTGCCGTCGAGCTTGATTCAACTTGGTCAGCAGTAGCCTCAAGACGTTGCTCTGTTTCGTCTAAACGTTCTTCTAAGTTTTTTAATACTTTTTGTTGCTGTGCAATAACTTTACGTAATTCTTTAGTATCGTTATTTGCAAGAACAGCCGAACTAGTAAATAATCCAACAAGTGCCGAAGCAATTAAGGTTTTCTTCATCATGGATTTCATGTCCGTCAAAGTTTGTAGAGAGATAATTTTAATTGAGGTGATGATACATACAAATAAAACTTAATGCAAACGATTATCATTAAGTCTTTTGTTTGTATTTGATGTAGATCAAAGGTTATAAATTTAATATTTTCAAAATAGATGAATTCACTTTTTTTACATCAAAATATTCACAAACTAACTTTCTGCTTTCAACTGCCATCTTTTCCCATGACTCTGGCTGCTCAATAAACCATTTCATTTTCTGAAAAAGTGCTTCACTATCCTTAATTGGAACAAGAAAGCCATTTTTTCTTTCAATGACTGTATCTCTACACCCAGAAGTGTCTGTCGTTAATATTGGCCTGCCAACAGCCATAGCTTCTAATGCGGTTCTTGGTAGTCCCTCATGATAAGAGGGTAAAGTGAATATATGACAATTTTTTATGAAAGGTAATACATTTTTTGTTTCACCTAAATAGTTAATTATATTATTGTGATGCCAGTTATTTATTTCTGTTTCAGAGATGGCATCAGGAGAAGAATCGTATGGCCCAAGCAGCTCAAAGTTAACCTTGGGATAAATTAATTTAATTCTTTCTGCCGCTTCAGCATATTCCCGAATACCTTTATCACCCAATAGACGTGCAATAAGTAAAAAAGTAATTTCTTTATTTGGTAAGGGATATCGTTCAAATAAATCGATATCTACACCTGAGCCATATACACGGTGACATTTTTGACCACTTATCAAACCATTTTCAACAAAAGTATTCATATTATCGTTATTTTGAAAAATAACGGCCTTTGCGTCAGTTAAAGCAAGTCGATAAAGATTTTTTGCGATGAAATTAACAACTGTTCGCTTGAATGTATCTGTAGAAAAGGCATAGCCAAGCCCTGTAATCATTGGGAAAAAATCAACATTTTTTATGAATTTTGCAGCGATTCCTCCCCATATTATAGGCTTTATGGTGTAGGCTAAGATTTTATCTGGCTGATAGAATTTTATTAATTTTTTAAGCTGGAGAAACGTTTGTAAATCAGCTAAAGGGTTCAAGCCGTTTCTTTGTACGCTATACGAACAAAATTTTGCACCTAGTTCCCTAACGTCCTTAACAACACTGTCGTCAGCCTCTGCGGTCATGACCGTTACATCATGCCCTTTTCTAACTAAATCTTTGATCAATTGCCCTCTAAAACTAATTATAGATTGAGGGTAAGCGCCAATGATAAGTATTTTCATTTGATAAAGTTTTTAATTAAGGAGAACTTACCACTACTTTCTTTCGGAATATGGCCCACTAACTTAAAGATAAACTCTGTATCTTTGCCGAACCTATGCATTAACGCTTTAGCTATTTTATCTTCTGCTTCTTGGTCATATAAGGTTTGATCCACATTTAACAGCACCTCAATAAGATCAACTTTATGCTGTTGGAATTGAACATTTATAACACAATTAGGAAGCCCTTTTATTACATCAGCTAAATGACTCAAAGACACATGACCATATTGCTTAGAAATTAAAAATTCAACTTGACGCCCATCTATTGAATCAACGAGGGGGTGCAATGAACCGCAACGACACTCACCTGTTTTAAATTTAATTAAATCACCAATTTTATATCTTATCAGTGGCGTGCCATGCGTCGTAAATGAGGTAACTAACATCTCTGTTCCAGCATTAGTTTCAATCACCTCAATTACACCTGTATCAGTATTATAATGTAAACTTCCAGCCGAACATTCCGTAATAAAAGGTGCCCCTTCAGCTGAGGCGTATTGATTGTAAACAGGGCATTTAAAAACCCTTTCAATTAATTCTCGATGAAAAGGTAGTAAAGTTTCTGAAGTGGTAAATATTGCTTTAACTTGAAAATCTAAGGTTAATTGCTTTTGCTCGATGAATTTTGCTAACTGGAATATCGCCGATACAAAACCATTGATCACCTCTGGCTTATAGCGATTTAGGTCTTGCACGTAAAAAGGTAAGTTGCCTTCAACCATGTCGAAGGTCGAATACAAGCGTTGCTTATAAGCCCAATTATTTCGCCAAAACTTGTTAGTGAAAGATGTTGCCCAACCTCGCGTAAATTCACGCCCACTAAAAGTCGCTTTTTTACTTTCAAAAGGGTCAATGCCCAGTCTAATTTTATAAGCGTCGAGGTAGGCCATTCTTTTTTGAAAGTCTTCTTTAGTAAAAACAACTTGCAAAGATTTACCTGTTGTTCCCCCCGTAAATGAGGAAATGCCTTGGTCACAGTCAATGGTGTAAACATCATCAAGGTTAGTTCTCAACATTTCTTTCGTTACTATAGGGAGTTCAGCTAATGACTCTAAGGTAATAGCTTGGTCAAAATCAACTTTCTTATAAAGTGATTGATAAAATTTGCTATTTTCATAGGAAAAACGAACAAAGTCATCAAGTAAGATATTTTGCTCAACCAATAAATCAGCAGATGACTTAGATTCTTGCTCTAATAAGCTGTTTCGGTATTGATAATATTCATCACCATAACGTTGCTTTATTAATATATAGCCATAAAAACTGATAATAATATCTTGTACAAAAACAGGTAGTAATTCTAAAAATTTATTTTTGAAGCTCATGGTTTTTTTCTCTTCAGCAGGTTTTCTTGGCTCTGTAATGCAATATAAAATAAAATAATTAATAGTCCCCAAATCGGCAAACGCCTTAAAATATCTCCTCCGGCAGCATAAGACATAATAGATAAAATGGCCGCAAACACTGCTGGCTCATAATAAAACGCTTTATGGAAAATTTTAAATAACAAATGTATTAATAAAAAAAACCCGACAATGCCCACTTGTAGTAAAACCGTCAACAAAGTTTGATGACTATCGTTATATTCGCCTAGGTAAAAAATATGAGGCCCTGTGCCTCGACCAAGCAACCAGGATTCTTTAATTAGCTCAATTGCCGCTCCATAAAGATCTGCACGTCCTCCCTTGCCGTCATGCTGGTTAAACAGCTCTGTGAAAAAAGTAGAAATATCGACAAAAAAGGTAAAAAACACAGCTAAAATACTAAAGACAATGATCGTTAAAATAACCGAATACACAACACTGTAACGATATACTTGAGCAATGCTGTAGCCTAAAAGACCTAATATTACCCCCAATATGGCTTTACTTGCACCCGTTTCAAAAATCATTAAAACCGACAAAGCAATGAGTACAATTACTATTGCCTTCATCATGAGTTTCTTTTCGCGTTTCAAGAGCAACAGACCAATAAATGGCATGGGAGTTAACACCATTGCCACTTGGTGTAAGTTTTTTACCAGCGGTGCAAAATACTGATAATACTTAATTTGTAATCCAGCGATTGAACTGGTAAAAAAACTTAAAAAATAAAAAAAACTGAGAAAACAAATGAAAAAATAAAATATCGCTTTGATATACAAATAAGCATTATCTTGATACATCAAAAAACGCTTTTCTATACTTAAGCAACTAATCAATAGCATGAAGTAGGCCGCGAAGTCGAATATTGTGCCAACCAAAGTGCCGGTATTAAGATAAACGGCACGATTATAAAGTCCGCCAATTACGGATAAAATTAGGTAAAAAAACCAAAATTTTGAAAATAAGTAATGCTTATATCCCGGCATATCCCATAATTGAATTAATGCGATACCGCCTAACATTAAAAAAATAAGTTCGCCGACGCCAAGGAAAGAAAACCGTAATTGCGTAAAGGTTGATATAACTAAACCAAAGACAATTAACCGCCTGATATTCTTTGCATTATCAGTCATCATTAAAACGCAAGTAATTCAAAACATTACGTTTATGTAACCAAGCATTATATCTAGCTCGTAAGAGAATAATGACACTGCGATAATTCAATCGTTTTACATACCACTGAAAGTCGCGCATCGACTTTCTACCATCGATATAAGTTGTCAGTAATTTATTTCTTTCTTGTACGTAACTAGTTCTATCTGTTTGTAAAAAATCAGTATAATTTTTCAATATTGACTTTATGTCTAAAGAGCCGACTTTCATTTCATCTTCAGCCATATACAAACTCACTACATCATGAGAAATCAACTTTCCATCAACAATGTCTAATACAACAATACTCGATGTTTTATTATTTTCATTTTGTTTCACCAATGGGTGAGAAGATTTATCCGTATACACATCATCAAAACAAAAATTTCCTAAACTATATGCCAGTAAGGAGTCGTTATGCTTTTCTATACCCTGCAACACATGAGGGTGGTGACCATAATATATATAAGGGCAGGTGTTACTAAGTTGGCGGGCCATCTTAACGTCGTGATAAGCGGGGAAATTGACATGTTCAAGTCCAGCATGAACACTAATGATATTAAGATAACCTTGTTGAGAATACAGGGCTAATTTTTCGTCTACTGCTGCGACATTAAGCTTATTAACGCCTTTATTTAAACCGTAAGGATTAGTTGAATAACAACAATAACCATGTAAGGCAATTTTAGCATCGCTAAGCAATAAATCCTTATCATTTACGCCAAAATATTTAATATCATGACTATCAAGCAATGAAATAGTGGAATCGAGTCCTTTTTTACCATAATCATAAATATGATTATTCGCTAAGGTTACAACATTTATATTCAAGTATTTCAGCAGTTCGACATTCTTGGGCGACGACTTTAAATACGCCGATTTTGCCCCTATAGCATTACCTTCGGCTAAAAATGGTAGCTCTAAATTACCTACTACATAATCAAATTGTTCTAAATATTTTGCTACTTTACTAAAGTACTCAAATATCGAATCATTATTTTCAAGCGCATAGCGACCAAATAAACCAATATCACCAAGTAAAGCTACTTTCATGTTTTTTCTACCTTTTTACGGTTCTCAAAATTTTTAAATGCCAAATAAGTCATCAGCGTCATAATTACCGTTGTAGCTAACATAACGTAAATAGCACCTTTTATTTGCCATTGTGGAATAACTAGCCATGCTGCAATAAAGCCACTTAAGGATGTAAACAAAACAATGCGTTGATAGATTTTTTCCGCCCCTACCAACATTAAATATGCAGGGCCACATGCTAACCTAATAAAAACAAAAGGGATCATTAGAGAAGCTAATTGGACTAATTCTAGTACTTTGCCTCTTTCGTCAGGAAAAAGCACTGGCACAAACCATGCGGAACCAAACATGACAAAAAAGCAAAGTATTATGCCTGTAATTACCATCATGTTTTTTAACCACTTGTGTAATTCAATATTTCTCGATAAAAGTGGTAAAGCGGCATTTACCAATAAAAAAGCAATGGCATTAATTATTTCAATCACTCTTACCGCTGCACTATATAAACCAACGACTGTATTGCCATGGAAAACGCCTAAAATAAACGTCATACTATTCGAGTAGAGTGTTGGAGAAAATTGCGTTACAAATGCAGGCCAGCCTTGTTTGTACGTTTCTATAACACCTTTAAAAGAAGGCATTACAACCCTGACCAACTTATTCTTATAAATTATCACTACTGAAATAACTAAAGCAATAAGCCAGCTAAGTCCTTGTAAAAAAGGTACTAAATAAGTGTCATCCGGATTATTAACCCAATAAAGAACACTACATAAATATAAAAATTTACACAAACTATTGCTAACCGCAATAAAATGCATTTTTTCAAGCCCTTGAAACAACCAAGCAGGGAAAAGTGATTGCATCAAAACAAAAAAAAGTACACTTAGATACAATAAATATTCATTGTATATAGCATCAATGAAAAACATAAATAGGTAGCAAACTGAAAAGAGTACGCAAATTAAAATTGATGATATGAGTAGTTCACTAAATGATATAGTTAATTGTGAAGGGTCATCACGAACGCGTGCAATAGTGCGTACAGCACTTATATTATAGCCATACTGCATCATTGAGCTAAAATAAACACCGATTGCTAGAGCAAAGGATAATAAACCAAACTGTGTCAGTCCCAAAACATTAACCAAATAGGGTAAAAGCACAATTGGAACGATAAAGTCCCCCCCTTTAGTTATAACTAAATAGGTGAAATTTTTAATTATATTTTTTTTCTCAAAACTCACAAATCAACCCTACTTTCGTTTTAATCATACCTTTTTTTCAATTTTAGGAAAGTAGACTTAGCTTGCTTAAAAAAAGATAAAGATTGTCCTGCAGATATACAATAGCTATGATAAATTAATTGAAACTTGCTATTACTCAATACCCTACATGAATAAAATGATAAAATCACTAATTGATAGAATTTGTTCTGCTAATGCATTACTGATATTTGCTCCAGTAATCATTGTTTTGAGCGTTATTGTTGCAATAAAACTTGGCAGACCGGTACTATTCAAACAAAAACGTCCTGGTTTACATGGCAAGATATTTGAAATAATTAAATTTCGTTCTATGCGAGATGCAATTGATCAACATGGCCAGTCTTTACCTGATAGCGAGCGCCTTGCACCCTTTGGTGAAAAGCTACGTAATACGAGTCTTGACGAACTTCCTGGTCTGTGGAATGTATTGATAGGTAATATGAGTTTAGTTGGCCCAAGACCACTACTTGTAGAATACTTACCCTTATATTCCAAAGTACAATCCCGTCGACATGATGTAAAACCAGGTATCACTGGTTGGGCACAAGTTAATGGTCGTAACGCTATTAGCTGGGAAAAAAAGTTTGAGCTCGATGTCTGGTATGTCGATAATCAGTCTTTTTGGTTAGATATAAAAATCCTTTATTTAACGGTGAAAAAAGTTTTTGCACGTAGCGATATTAATGCTGCGGGTGAGGCTACCATGAAAAAATTCACAGGGAATAAATCATGAAAAAATTGATCATTATTGGTGCTGGCGGACATGGCAGAGTAGTTGCTGATTGTGCACAGCAACAAGGTAAATATAGCCAAATTGTTTTTTTAGATGACTGCTTTTATGAGCGTAAAGAAAACAGCGAGTGGCAAGTCATTGGTTCAGCGAAAGACTTTCCACAATATATTGATGAAGCCGATTTTGTTGTTGCAATTGGTGATAACCGTTTACGTAAAAAGATCCTTACACAGCTAAAACAAGCAAAAGCTAATATTGTTTCTCTTATTCATCCAACAGCAGCAGTAAGTCCACATACCTTCATTGGTAAAGGCGTTGTAGTATTTGCTAACGCAGTGATAAACATAGGTGCAAGTATTGCTGACGGCTGTATTATTAATACTGGTGCTACCGTTGATCATGATTGTGAACTTCATCAATGCGTACATGTGTCACCGGGCGTCAATATCGCAGGAGGCGTTCATATAGCGCAACTTTCTTGGATTGGCATTGGTAGTACTATCGTTGAATGCATAACCCTTGCAGATAATACACAAGTTGGTGCTGGCGCTGTAGTTACCCAATCAACACAAGCCAACTCACTCTATTTAGGTGTACCGGCAAAACGTGTACGTTCTTTAACCAAAATTTAATAGGATATTCCGTGCTTAATACACCCTTTTCTCCGTGGCCAAGTTTTACTGAACAAGAAATTGATGCAGTCAGTGCTGTTCTTCGTTCTAACAAGGTAAATTACTGGACAGGGCAAGAAGGTAAAGCTTTCGAGAAAGAGTTTGCTCAGTTCTGTGACAGTAAATATGCAGTAGCCGTTGCCAATGGTACCCTTGCTCTAGATTTAGCTCTTAAAGTATTGGATATTAAAGCAGGTGACGAAGTCATTGTAACCTCCCGTACATTTATAGCTTCAATAAGTAGCATAATAAATGCAGGTGCTACCCCGATTTTCGCTGACGTAGAGCTCAATAGCCAAAATATAAGTGCCCGGACTATTGCCGAAGTAATCAGCAATAAAACCAAAGCAATTATATGTGTTCATTTAGCTGGCTGGCCATGCGAAATGGATGAAATAATGCATTTAGCAGGGCAATATAATTTATCTGTTATTGAAGACTGTGCACAAGCTCACGGAACCACCTACAAAGGTAAGCCTGTAGGGAGTATTGGTCATATAGGGGCGTGGTCTTTTTGCCAAGACAAGATAATGACCACTGGCGGCGAAGGTGGCATGCTTACTACTAACAATGAGCAACTTTGGCGAAAAGCTTGGGCCTATAAAGATCATGGGAAATCTTATGCTGCAGTATATGAAACTGAACACCCAGCAGGATTTCGTTGGTTACATGAATCATTTGGTACTAATTGGCGCTTAACTGAAATGCAATCAGCAATTGGCAGAATTCAATTAACACGGATGCCAGAATGGCAAAAAAAACGAACAGATAATGCTTATAGAATTCGTACTACATGCCAAAAATATAATTGGCTGATCGTTCCTAAAGTTCCTGGGTATATAGAACATGCCTACTATAAATGTTATATACAGATAGACATGGATAAGCTCCCATCTCATTATTCCCGTGATAAAATAATTGATGCAATCTTAAGTAAGGGTGTTCCTTGCTTCTCAGGAAGTTGTTCAGAGGTTTACAAAGAAAAAGCGTTTGACAAGACCCAGTTTAAGCCTCTTCAACCTCTGAAGAATGCTCAGCTACTTGGAGAAAACAGCCTTATGTTTTTAGTTCATCCATCATTAACACGCCAAGAAATCGATAAAACATGCCATACACTTACTTCCGTATTTGACAAAATCGAACAAATGACCAAATAAATGTGTTAATAGTTAATGACAATTGTAATAAAACTTGTAGAATATTTGTTAATCCTTGAGGTTATAATAAAAGTGTTATTCTAAGGTGTTGTTGTAATGGTAAGAAGAATTGATTTAATTCCTGGGTCCCTTAAGTTAATAATCGTATTAGCCTATGATTTATTTGCCATATGCTCGGCATTCTTTCTTTCCTACTTTATTCGTGTGGGCTTTGAAGGTATTCATATTTCTTGGCCTGAAATGGCTGTATTTTCCACTGTTACACTTTGCACCTTAGTTTTATTTTATACATTTGATATGTATAGCTCTATTGTTAGGTATTTTAACGCTAAATCCTTTTTAAAAGTTCAAAGTTTACTAATAGTAACAACCATAATATTCTATCTTTCTGGGATTGTTTTTGGTGCTTTTGTTCCTCGTTCGGTTCCCATAGTTTTCTTAGTTTTGACCAGTATAATGATTGCAGGTGCAAGAGCATTGGTCGGTATTATCGTTCACAAAAAGTGGTTCGATGAACGTGAAGGAGTCGTTATTTATGGAGCAAGTAATACAGGTCGCCAATTAGTTAACGCCTTATCATTAGGGAGCACATACCAACCTCTTGCATTCATTGATGAAAAGAAACGCTATCAGGGGCGCACAGTATTAGGTTTGAAGATCTATTCTCATTTTAAAGTTAATCAACTGATAAAAAAATATGGACAATTTAAAGTTCTCATTGCTATTCCTCAAGTCGATCCTATTAGATTGAAACAAATAGTATCTTCTTTAGAACCCCATGCACTTGAACTTTTAATTGTACCGAGTATGTCTGATATTGTTTCTGGTAAGCGAACCATTGATGAACTTCGTGAAGTCTCTGTTGATGAGTTATTGGGTAGGAAAGCGGTAGAGCCGATACCAGAACTATTATTCGCTAATATCAATGATAAAATTGTCATGGTTTCAGGTGCAGGCGGTTCAATAGGCAAAGAGTTATGTAGACAAATTGCTCATCATAAACCCAGAACACTTATTTTACTTGATGTTTCAGAAGCTTTTCTTTACGAAATACACCAAGAGTTAACTGAATTCTTATCAGAAACTCGAAATGATTTAATAGTAGAGCCACTCATTGGAAATGTACAAAATGGTATGTTAATGAAACATATTTTTCATAAATACCAAGTACAAACTATTTATCATGCTGCTGCATACAAACATGTTCCTATGGTTGAACATAATGTTATTGCTGGTGTCACTAATAATGTATTGGGTACCAGTGAAATAGCGCAGGCGGCTATTTTTTGTGAAGTTGAGACCTTTGTACTCATTTCTACTGACAAAGCGGTACGCCCAACCAATGTAATGGGGGCAACAAAGCGTTTAGCTGAATTGGTTCTACAAGCCCTAGCGAAGCAAAATCACAGTACGCGATTTGTAATGGTAAGATTTGGTAATGTATTAGGTTCATCTGGATCCGTTGTTCCTTTATTTAAAAAGCAAATAAAGAAAGGTGGTCCAATTACTATTACTCACCCTGATATCATTCGTTATTTTATGACTATCCCCGAAGCCGCACAATTAGTTTTGCAAGCAGGTGCCATGGGCTCTGGTGGAGATGTATTTGTTTTAGATATGGGTAAACCTGTTAAGATAATTGACTTAGCTTATAAGATGACCCATTTGATGGGGTTAACCATTAAAGATAAATTAAATCCAAAGGGTGATATAGAAATAAAATTTAGCGGATTAAGACCTGGTGAAAAGCTCTATGAGGAGTTACTGATTGATGACAATGCTAAAAAGACCCAACATAAACGTATCCTTAGTGCCAATGAACGTTCTCTGCCATGGAATGAGGTAAAGAAGATTATTTCTGACCTCAACGATGCTATGCGCCAAGAGGATGTACCAAAAATAAAGCAAATACTGACTGAAGCACATTTAGATTATCAACCTACCCCAAGTAGACTTTTGAAATCTAAAAATAAAGCTGATCTAATTACTGATCAAGAGCTTAAATCTTCAATTTGCAACGCCGTTCAATCATAATATTTATTTAACTAGTATGAGCCAAGCCATAGCATAATCGGGTAACTGATTATTGGCTTGGTAATAGTCATTCCAGCCTTTATAGCTATCAACCAACATATCTAATTGAAATAAATTACCGTCAAAAGCGCCCCCCTGATCAGCTAATACGCCTATACGTGAGATATTAACATTATTACGCTCATAGCTAACCATAAAGAGTTTCCCCAAGCCTAATTGTTTTACATTGCCCGCAAAAGTTACTTGAGATTTGATAGCTATTTTATTCTCTTGTTTTTGACCATAGCCCATTATGCTAGGCACTTCGATAAAGTACCAGTATCTTGCTTGTTCTCTTTTACCTAGTGCATAATCATAGTCAACACCATTATTACGGTGGACATTAAAATAGCGAGTTGTCCCCCCTACATTTACGACACCCGTACCTTGCAGTAAAACATCATGAAGTGCTTCTTCAGTTAACCAAATTAGCGGTTTAACTGATTTATTATCTAGCAAAGCACCTGCCATAACTTCTTGACGACTATATCTATATCGGATGAGTTCATCTTTTATACTTTCAGCTTGATCTATAGAGAGACTTTCTTCGTCGGAGGGTAAAGCATACAAAGCATGAACGTATTTTACGGTTTTTATCGGACTTGCATCTAATAGCTTCGTATAATATTTGGTAAGAAAAATCTTATCTATGGGAATGTCATTTAATAATCTAGTTTTAACCGCATTGGTACTTTTTGCTGCAATAGTATCTGCTGTTTTTTTATCAGGGAGCCAACGATAAAAATCAAAGTTTTGTTTTATAAACTTTATATCATGTAAGCGGCTCTGTCGGTTTGCCCGAACATCTTCACGATAAATTTTACAGATAAACGCTAACGTTTTCTTAATATTTTTCATGCTAATTTTATTAACGAATATCGTGCCAGGGTGAACAGCAAATTTATCATCAGTGAAGTTTTGTAAATAATATTGCGTATTTTCAGAAACTTTGCATAGTTCGCTAGCTTTAAAATCAACTAACTGATTAATTAAAGGGGATCGTTCGAGAAAAAACTCGTATGCACTTAATGAGAATGAGCAGAGTAATATGGGAAAATATATATATATTAAGTAACGCATCAGTGTTGCCTGTTAAAACTTTTCGATATTGTAACTTTTAGGCTAAGAAAAGACATGATTTTATTGTGTAGATTTTAGCAAGTTACGCATTGATACACACGTTACATTGAAAATAAATGTGATATTGCAAGCTATCCCTTTTTTATCTGTAATACTGACAAGTTTAAAATAAAGAAATTTACAGAAATGCCAGACAGCAAAAAGCCCGACTCTTTCGAATCGGGCTTCTCTTAATAGGCGCCTAGCAATGTCCTACTCTCACATGGGAACTCCCACACTACCATCGGCGCTACTGCGTTTCACTTCTGA